>NZ_BAAHXP010000001.1:0-213063 GCF_054656715.1 Hydrogenobaculum acidophilum | reverse complement strand
GGTTTACAATTTATTATATGCTTAATAAAATATTAAAAAATAGGTGATATTATATTTATAAATGAGGAATCCCTTTGAGAGCATTGATAGAACTAATTTAAACGCTTTTCATATAAAAAGCCTTATAATATCTGCCATTGGAACCTTTACTGATGGTTATGACCTTACCGCTCTTGGCTTAGTGCTTCCTTTTGTTTTATCAAGCTTTCATATAGACTCTATCACTTCAAGAGAGGGTATATTCTGGGCTACTTGGCTAAATGCTATACCTATATTTGGATTTTTTATAGGGGCTCCTCTTTTTGGGTTTTTGTCTAATAAAGGTAGAAAGAAGCTTTACGGTTTTGACCTGCTACTCATGAGCTTAGGGGCTTTTATGCAGATGTTCTCTAAATCTTTATACGATTTGGCATTTTATAGACTTATCATGGGGATAGGGCTTGGAGGAGATTATGTGATGTCTCCTATGATACTATCTGAGAACGCTACCGCTAAAGATAGAGGAAGGCTTTTGGGTATAGGTTTTGGCGGGTTTTGGGTGTTGGGTTCTTTGGTAAGTAGCCTTGTGGCTATATTTTTAAAATATCTTGTAAATGCTCATGTAATTTCTTACGATTATTACTGGCGACTTTTATTGGGCTTTGGTGCATTGCCACCTATAAGTGTTGTTTATTTTAGAAGAAGATTACCAGAAACTCCTAGGTTTTTAGCTCGTATATTGGGGGATAAAGAAGGATTTAAAAGTGTTGTATTTCATATATCAAAGAAAGAGGTTGAAACGGAAATCTCTCCAGAACTCAGAAGCTCTTTTGAGCTTTTAAAAATCTATTGGAGGTATATACTCCTTGGAGCTGTTCTTTGGTTTTTGTTCGATATACCAGCTTACGGTCAAAGTTTTTTCATATCTTATATATCAGATATTATCCATTTTGGAAATCCACCACTTTTGCAAGCTATAAGCGTATTGTTTGTATTTGTGGGAGCCGTAAACTTTTGGTATTTTCAGCCAAAGCTAGGTTCGAGGTTTATGCAAGTTATTGGGTTTTTGGGCATGGGTGTTACCTTCTTCTTATTTGCGGTGCTTATAAAGCTAAACCTCATAAATGCTCTTATTGGTATTTTTCTGTTTGGCCTCGCAAAATACTTCAGTCAGATAGGTCCAGGTTCTGTGGTAGCTGTTGGAGCTTACGGTGTAGAGCTTGTGCCCACCAAAATAAGAGGTTTATCAGGTGCTGTAAATACCATAGGTGGAAGGTTGGGAGTTTTGGTATCGACGTTCTTGCTTCCTAAAATGCTGTCTTCTACCGCTCAGTCCGCTTATTATTTCATGGGTGCAGTGGCTATAATAGGGGCTATAATCACATATCTTTTTACCCCAGAGACTGCCAATAGAGGTTTAGAGGAGATAACTAAAGAACTTTGATATGTTGAAATCTTTATAAGTTAATGTTATGTTAGCTTCGGATACTTACCCTTTTCTATAGAAAATATGTCTTCCACCGCAAATTTGTTTTGTTTTAAGAAGTTGTAGGTTTCAAAGGCTTTTTCTTTTGATGAAAAGCCAAATACAATGCCGCAATGAGGGTATATCTCCTTTGGGACTGGTAATTTTACGTAAGAGTTCATGTTTTTTTCTTGCAAAAATTTATCTGCTCTAACACCTTCTGATACGGACACAAAAGTAATTAGGTATTTGGGTTTTCTAAAGGGTACTATATCAAGTAGGTGTTTTATAGCATGTAGCTTAACTCCTAAGGCTATAAACTTTATCTTATCTATCAATTTTTCACCTTTAAAACCTTTGCCACGCTCTACTATAGCTACATAATAGCCGTTTTCTTCTTTAAAATCTATAAGCTTGTTGCCAGATTCAAAAGCCCATATCTCTATATCTTTTTTGAAGGCTTTGTCATCTGCCATCACCATGAGCTTTTCGCCCACTGGAATTTCCTTTAGCTTTCTCGATACCAACGTAAGTGGCAATGGACAAAACAACCCTCTCGTATCCACAGTTTCCATAAGCGCTCACCTCACAAAATTATAAATATAACACAACATTTTCACAATAAAAGGATAAAAATCATCATAAAATATCACCAAGGGCTTTTAAAATCTCTAAACTAGCCAAATCCTTCGGCATCTTTTTTATGCTTTTAACAGCTTTATTTGTTATTACAAAGCCTTCAAACTCTTCAGCACCCATCACAGATATAGGGTTTGCCACGATAGCATCTAAATTTTTGTTTAACAGTTTTGACTTGGCATTTTCTATGAGATTTTGCTCTTCTTCCAAAGCAAAGCCTATTAGCTTCTGGTGGGGTTTTTTCATATAGCCTAGTTCTTTTAATATGTCTTTTGTTTTTAAAAGCTCCAAAACTAATTTATCTTCGTTTTTCTTGAGCTTTCCTTTATATTTTGAAGACACCTTGTAATCAGATATGGCGGCGTTCATCACAACAATATCGTAGTCTTGAAAAATATTTGTTATATAGCTGTAGGCTTTTTCAACGTCCATATTTGACACATCAAGGAAATCAGCTTTAGCTCCTAATGCTTTAAATCCCATCGTCAGATACTTTGCCATTTTACCAGAAGACCCATTTGATATAAACCTCACATCGTCTATATACTCTTTCGTGGCTCCTCCTACTACAAGAGCTTTTTTACCTTTAAAAATAGGCTCGTCGTTGGCACTTTGTATATAAAATAGTATTTCTTCTGGTTCTGCCATCTTGCCAACGCCCTCTTCGTTGCAGGCAAGAAGTCCATATATTGGTTCTATGATTTTAAAATGATATTTTTCTATATCTTTTATGCTCTCTTGGGTAATATCATTTTCATACATAACGGTGTTTGCCGAAATTGCCAAGAGAATATAGCTTTTGTAAGCTAAAGCTGTGGTGGTGAGAAGGTTATCGGCAATGCCATGTCTTAGCTTTGAAAGGGTGTTTATAGTGCATGGGGCTATTACAAAAGCCTCTGCCCACCTTGCCAAATCTATATGGCAAAGGGGGTAATCTTTCCATATTTCATCGGTGTAAACTTCATCTTGGGAAAGGGTTTTTACTATCATGGGACTTATAAACTCTTTGGCAAAATTTGTCATGATGGTTTTTACGTTGTGATGTTTTTTCTTTAAAAGCCTTATTAGTTCTAAGGTTTTATAGCAAGCTATCCCACCGGATATGCCAACGAGCACATTCATTGAGATTCCTCAATTTTGCAAACTTGGAGCACCTCTTCTGTGGTGGTGATACCTTTTAATATCTTCTCTATACCATCTTCTAAAAGGCTCTTGTAGTTTATATGGTTTTTGATATATTCCCAAGAGGGGTTTTGAGATATTAAATTTTTTAGTTTATCATCTACGCTTATTATTTCGAAAAGCCCAATACGACCTTTATATCCAGAGTACATACAGTGCTCACATCCCAAACCTTTGTAAAAGGTATAATTTCCTTGTAATCCAAGCTCTTTTAACTCTAACTCTGACGGTGTGTAGGGGCTTTTACAATGAGGACAAATTTTCCTTACGAGCCTTTGGGCTATTAGCCCTTCCACTGAAGAAGCGATTAAAAACGGCTCTATACCTATATCAAAAAGCCTCGTAATGCTTGATAGCGCATTTTGGGTATGAAGGGTAGATAGCACCAAATGACCAGTGAGAGCTGCTTGAATGGCAATCTCTGCAGTTTCTTTATCTCTTATTTCTCCTATCATTATTATATCTGGGTCTTGTCTTAGTATAGACCTAAGTCCAGATGCGAATGTAAGTCCCACTTTTGGATTTACTTGAATTTGTGATATACCTTCTATCTGATACTCCACCGGGTCTTCTATGGTGATGATATTTTTTGACGGGTTTTTTAGCTTTTTTAAAAAAGCGTATAGACTTGTGGATTTTCCGCTACCAGTTGGTCCTGTGACAAGTATAATGCCGTAGGGTTTTGAGATAATATTTAGTATTTTTTGATAATCTTCTTTTAAGAGCCCTAAATCTTCAAGTTCTAAAGCTGTGTTTGATTGGTCTAAAATCCTCAACACCACTCTCTCGCCAAACAAAGACGGTACTGTAGATACCCTTATGTCTATCTCTTTTTTGGATATCTTTATTCTAAATCTGGCATCTTGAGGAAGCCTTTTTTCCGCTACATTCATATTTGCTATAACCTTTATGCGAGATAGTACGCTTTGATAAAAACTGTTGGTAAGCTCCTCTGTGGTTATTAATTTTCCATCTATTCTCATTCTTACATATACGTTTTTTTCGTAGGGTTCTATGTGTATGTCGGACGCCCCTGTTTTTATAGCTTTTAGCAAGATGTTGTTAACAAATATGATAGCTGGACTTTCAAGCTCATCTTTTGAAAGGTCTATGGTTTCAAATTCTAACCTTATGTCTTGGTTATCCTCTTTTTGATAAGTTTGGGATAAAAAGTTGTTCCAATGCTCTAGAAACTCTTCTTCACTTAATACCATCGTTTTTATCTTTTTGTTTGTAAAAAAATAAAGGGCGTTTTTAATAAAAGCTACATCTTGAGTATTTGATAGCTCTATAGTTAAGCTATCTTCATCTTCTTTTAAGGGTATAAATCTTAGGCTTTTTGTTAAAGCTAATACGTTGTCCTCTTTGATATCTAAAAAAGAGGAGTACATTTTAATCTGTTTGAAGTTCTATAACATCGGTATCTTTCACTATTTCAAGCTGACATGTAAGCCTTCTATTTTCATCATACTCTCCTATACGCCATAGGGTATCTGATTCTTTTTCAGAAATCTCGTTTAAGGCTTCGAGCCCTTTTAATACGGTAGCCACGCAAACACCGCATTGGCCATCGGTGCATCCAAATTCAACACCAGCCTTTTCTATAAGATCGTGTATATCCTGAAACTTTGTTCCTACGTCAAAATTGCCTATAACCTTTTTGTTTACAATAAGTTTTGCCATAACACATGCTCCTTTTAGATTTGTCCCATTTCTTTTGCCATGTCAACCAGCCTTTTTATACGTTCTTCTGTGGGTGGATGAGTAGAAAAAAGCTGACCCAAACTACCCATAGGGTTTTCTATGAAAAGAGCTGCTGTACCTTGATTTACTTCCACAGGTGCTCTCTCTACATAATCGTGTATCTTTTTAAGGGCTTTTGCTAAAGACAATGGACATCCACATATATGAGCTCCTGTGGCGTCTGCGGCAAACTCTCTAGAACGAGATATTGCAAACTGTATTATAGATGCTATTATCGGAGTTATTATTATAAGAAGTATAGCTATTATGGGGTTTGAATTCCTGTCTCTGCCTTGCACTCCAAATATAAGGCTAAATTGAAATATGTTTACAAGAGCGCTTATTGCTCCTGCTATGGTGGCAGCTATGGTGGATATCAATATGTCCTTGTTCTTAATATGTGAGAATTCATGAGCTAAAACGCCCATTATCTCATCTTCGTTTAAAAGTCTTAAAAGACCTGAGGTTACAACTACCTTGCCATGATGCTCGTCTCTTCCGGTGGCAAAGGCGTTTGGCTGGTCCATATCTATTATATAAAGTTTTGGCGTCGGTATGTTTGCTCTTTGGGCAAGCTTTTCCGCTATTTTAAAAAGACCGGGGGCCTCTTGAGGTGTAAGCTCCCTTGCTCCATACATAGAGATAATAATAGAGTCTGAGTAGTAATAGCTTATAAAGTTTGTAAAAGCTGAAAAAATAAGCGCTAAAATAAGACCAGATTGGCCTCCCAACATATAACCCACTGCTAAAAATATACCTGTTAAAACACCTAAGAGTATGGTTGTTTTAAACAAGTACCTCATATCTCAAAGTCTTTTAAATACTTTGCCCTGCTTGGATGTCTTATTTTTCTTATGGCTTTTGATTCTATCTGTCTTATGCGCTCTCTGGTTAGGCTAAACATAGCCCCTACTTGCTCTAACGTATGCTCTATACCATCTACTAGCCCAAACCTATACATAATGACTTCTCTTTCTTTATCGGACAATGTGCTTATAATCTTTTCTATTTGCTCTCTTAGGAGTTTTCTAGCGGTGGTTTCTTCTGGATTTGATATGCTTGAATCTTCTATAAAGTCTTTAAGATGGGTATCTTCGTCATCTCCTATCGGTGTTTCAAGAGATATAGGCTCTTGTATAGATTTTAATATTTTCCTTACCTTATCTGGTGACATGTTGAGAACTTTTGCTATTTCTTCTGGGGATGGTTCTCTGCCATTTTCTTGGAAAAGTTTTTTAGATACTTTTGATATTTTGTTGATAGTTTCTATCATATGCACTGGAATACGTATGGTTTTGGCCTGGTCAGCTATAGCTCTGGTAATGGCTTGCTTTATCCACCAAGTGGCGTATGTGGAGAATTTAAAGCCTTTTTTGTAGTCATATTTATCTACTGCTTTCATAAGCCCCATGTTGCCTTCTTGGATAAGGTCCAAGAAGTGAAGCCCTCTATTTATATATTTTTTAGCTATGGAAACCACAAGCCTGAGGTTTGACTTAACCATTATGTCTTTTGACTCTTTAACGCGTTTTCTGCCTTGCTCTATTATGTTTATAACCTTGTTTAGCTCTTCTGGTAAAACACCTAAGCGCCTTTCTATATCTTCTACCTCTTTTTGTAGAGCCAAGAAGTTTGACCTGCTTATTTCAAAGCTATGAAAAGGCATATGTTTTT
Source organism: Hydrogenobaculum acidophilum (assembly GCF_054656715.1). Taxonomy (NCBI): domain Bacteria; kingdom Pseudomonadati; phylum Aquificota; class Aquificia; order Aquificales; family Aquificaceae; genus Hydrogenobaculum; species Hydrogenobaculum acidophilum. The sequence goes on along the minus strand of NZ_BAAHXP010000001.1, from coordinate 206,381 downwards.
CTATCTTATTTAATATTTCTTTGTTTTTATCATAATAAGAAAGCAGCTCCTCTATGTTTGGATGTATTGCTTGGAATCTTCTTCTTTGAATTTCTAAAGAGTTTAGTTTGCTCTTGTAGTCTTTACACAATTTAATAAACTCATCTGCTATTTTTTCATATCTTGAAAATTTAATGTTCATACCTTTTAGTGTTTTGTTCATCTCTGCATGAGCTTTTAAATACTCTGCTTTTGTTTTTCTGTCTTTATAGGTTAGGAAAAGCGTCCTTTTCTCAATTACTGTTTTGTATTTTTTGGCAAGCTCTATGCCTTTTTCTATGAAGACCGAGTCTATATGTTCAGCTTCTTCGTATTCATCGTAATCAGCATGTTCTTCCTGAATGTCCAATATCTCTTGGGATCTCATTTTGCCGTCGCATACTTTTGCCCAATATCTTAGGACCATATCTACTAAAAAAGATGTTCTTAAAAGCCCTCTTCTTAGCTGTTTTCTACCCATTTCTATATATTTTGCATGTTCTATTTCGTCGGCTCTTCCAAGTAGAGCGATTTTGCCCATCTCTTTTAGGTAGTGTCTTACAGAATCGTTGTTTTTTAAGTCGGCTTCCGTTATGTTGGCCGAGACTATCATTTCATCGTCTTCTTCAATGTCTTCTTCTTGATTTATATAAGCCTCTGTCTCATCTTCTAGTATCTGAATACCTTTTTCTGATAGTACGTCAAACAACGATTCAAGGTCTTCTGACTCTATAAAGTCTTCGCTAACATACTCGTTTATATCGTCGTATGTGACGTAGCCCTTCTCTTTACCTATTTCAAGAAGCTGTTCCTTGCCTTTAGCTTTTCCCATACAACCTCCTTAAACACTAAGCTATTTAAGATATAAATTCAAATTAACTTTTACCATGAGAAATGTAATATTTTTTTGCATAAGTTATTCTACTAATAGTGTTTTTTATCTTTACAAGATTTTCTTCTGAAAGACGCTTTTGTTCCTCCAGCGTTTTTATGAGGAATTTTTCCAAAGCCTCTTTAGGAATATAATTTAAAGAATCTAAGAGTTTTATCTCATCTTCGTTTAGCTCTTTTCCATATTTTATCTTTTCGGCAATGATTATTGAGTTTTTATCAAGCCAATTTATGTCTAAAGGATTTATATCAATATAGTGTTCTTGTTTGTCCTGGTCTACTTGTAAATCGTGGTATACTTGTGAATCGTGGCAGACTTGTGATGCGTGGTATACTTGTAGAGCTTTTAAAAGCATCTTGTCCTTCATTGGTATTTTGTCATATGGATTATCCTTATTCTCTTCTTCATATATGGGTTTTTTCTTAGCTATATACTGCTCTATTATATGCTTTGGAAGTCCTATAGAGACAAGCTTTTGAGTATACTGGTATACGTCTTGGGGATTTTGAAGGTAAGAGACTAAGTTTAGCGCTTTTTCTATGTCTTTTGATTCTATGCTCATATCTATAATATTTTTGGCTTTTCTTAAAAGCTCCAACAACCCTTCTTTACCGAATTTTAGTCCAAATTCATCTGGGTCTTTTGCATCCTCTATGCTTACATGCAAAGGCTCAATGCCTCTTGCTATTAGATAGGTAGAAGCTCTCAAGCTAGCACTTTTACCGGCGTTGTCGTTATCAAAAAGAAGATAAGCTTTTTTGGCGTATCTTGAGAGTATTTTTGCGTGCTCGTCGCCGAAAGCAGTACCAAGAGGGGCTACCACGTTTCTTACGCCTATTTGGTAAAGTCTTATAACATCAAAGTATCCTTCTACTATTATTACCTCTTCTTTTTCTTTTATATAAGGAAGTGCTGAGTCTATACCAAAAAGAAGCTGCGATTTTTTAAACACAAAAGAATCTGGAGAGTTTAAATATTTTATAGCCGATTTATCGTCGTACAAAATCCTACCACCAAATCCTACTACCCTCGAGGATATATCTCTTATAGGTATTATAAGCCTTCCTTCAAATATATCTCTTATGCTGTTTGAAGATTGATGCAAGTTTTGAGTGCTTTTATAAAGACTCAGATAATAATCAGATATATTTTGCAAAAATTCTATAACCTTGTAATGGTTTGGTGAATAGCCTATCTCAAACGCTTCTATTGTTTTGGGATTTATTTCTCTTTTCATAAGATATTCTATAGCTTTTGGGCTTTTGGTGAGTTCCTCGTGGTAAAAGCTAGATACTAAACCCATCACTTCGTAAATCTTTTGGTCCTTTTCCTCGTTTTTGATATTTATAGGTAGGTTATACTTGATGGCTAACTTTGAAAGAGCTTCCATATATGTGATGTTTTCATACAAAGATACAAATTTTACTACATCCCCGCCTTTGCCACATCCAAAGCATTTCCATATTTGTTTTTGTTCTGATACGGATAAAGAAGGCGTTGAATCATCGTGAAAGGGACATTTGCCCAAATAGTTGTTGCCGCTTCTTTTTAGTTCTATATAAGAGGATATTTCTTTTATTATATCTATTTTTCTTATAGCGTCTTCTATTGATATGCTACTAACTTTTTTCTTTTCTAAAACATCACCACTGTTTAGCATCGTAAATAAGCTAACCCGACTTTTAAAATTGTCAATGATGTTTTGTTAAGCATCATCTATTAGGGTTTCTACGCTTTTTCGTTCAAATAGGTTTGATACCTTTGGAAGTATCGTTGATTTTACCACTTCTTTAACGTTGTCAGACTCGTTTAGTTTCCTTGCGCATCTTATAGTATCCCTCATAGAAAATACGAAGTCTATCGCCTCTTCAGATTGTCCAGATTGATAGTCTCTATAGGCTTTTCTAATGGAAGAGGCTATTTTTAAAAGCTCAAAAATCTTGTAGAGATTTTTTATGGTAATTTCTGAGGTATTTATAATCTTGTCGTGGCTTATTCCGTTTATTTTGTCGTACCAAAGGTATATAAAGTCTTCTTTGGTAAGCCCTTCAAATCCAACCATATAGTCTTTTAGTATTATGGCTTCGTCTGGATAGTAGAAACCTTTTTCATCTTCAAAAGGCGGGTAGTCTATATACAATATATCTGCTCTTGATTTTATGTCTTGGGGAAGCTCTGATACTCCTAAGTAATTTTGTGGATTCATAGCGCCTACAAAAAGTACATTTTTTTCGGCTTTTACGATGCTATCGTAAGAAAGATACATGTATCTTCTATAGTCAAAAAGTGGATTAAAGACCTTTACAAGGGACGTAGGAAGCGTGTTTATCTCATCAAAAAATATTATGGCGTTTGGAGTTTCTAAAGCTTTTATGAGGTTTGACTTCGTTCTTTTGGTGCCTACTTTTGGGTCATACTCATACACAAAGGTTATATCCTCTTTTTCCATCTTTGAATGACAGGGGATTATAAAAAGCGGTCTTCTGGTAAGGGCGCTGTAAACTTCTATAAGAAAGTTTTTACCAACACCAGCGTCTCCTTCTATGATGACGATACCTTCGTTGTATTTTAGCTGTTCGTTTAGAGCTTTTGATAACATGCTTAAATTTTGGACAAACCACGGTGTATCTTCAAAGCTAACAGCAGGGTTTAAACTTATGCTATCTTGATAACCAAAAAGACCGTTTAGTTTTGAAAGGTATCTTGATATCCATTTGGGCTTATGTCTCATCTCATCTATGGTAAGGTAGTTGTTGTACCTTTTGGGTTCTCTCGTTATGCCATCTTCTCTTACAAAGGATATTTTGGAATAAAGCTTTTGTTCTATGACGATTTTTTCTTCTAACTTAATTTGCCATCTTAACTTTTTTCTTATGTTTTGAGGTATTTCTACCACTGTATCAGCTATTTTTATTATGTCTTTCTGTATGTCAATCTTATACTTTTCTAACCTTCTATTTATTATAAATCTTTGGATAAGCTTGTTTAACCTATCAAAAGCTTCGTTTTGCAAATCTCTAGGTAAGTTTAAAAACACTTCTCTTGCTTTTTTAACCTCTTCTAAAGACTCGGCGTCCATTTGATTTGCTACGGTATTTTTTGCTATAGCTTCTTCAACTTCTTTTAAATGCTTTTCTATAAGATTTTTCAAAGATGTGATAGCTTCTTGCTGAAGTTTCTCAAACTCTTCTTTGTAGTTTTCATCTAAATTCCTACCAAACTCTTGAAGCTCTTCGTAGATTTTTGCGTTCATGTTTGGTATTTGGCTTTTAAAAGCCTCAAACTTTAGCTCTATAATCTTTTGCTGAAGTTCTTCTTCAGCTTTTTCTATAAGTTCTCTTATATCTTTAAAAGGATAGGATATAAGGGTTTTTAGCTCTTTTAGTTCTGGTATATCCTCAGTTTCGTTGTTGGCTAGTTTTTTCTTAAAATCTCTATAGAGTTTTTGGGCATTTTTCCTTATGGCTTCCTGACGTTCTTTTGGATAATATAAATTTAGCAAGTTGGTTTCAAACTTTTTAAGATAGTAAAGTTTGTTTTCTTTGTCAAAGAATGATGTGTATATAGAACCATCTGGTGATACTTTTACCACAGAATACCCACCCTCTTCTAAGCTTCCCATCTCTTCTCCAAGCTTTGTATCAAAAAACGTCAATTTATTTTCGTCTTTGTCTGCTAGCAAGACTATGTGCTCGTATACATCTATATCTGAGGGATTGCAAGATACTTGATATCTAAACGCCTCTGTTTTTGTGTTTAAGTTGTATCCCACTAGTTCTTTTCCTCCAAGGTACAATATATCATCTTTAAATGTAGCGCAGTTAGAGGGTATATTTAGCTCTTGCAATATATTTCCGTTTATATCTGTAATAACAGTCTTCTTTGGGCCAGATATAATGATGTTTCTATTTTTTAAAAGCTTAATAAACTTTATCTGTTCAAAATCCTGAAGTCTAAAAATATTTTTTGGTTCTATAAGGCCTTTTTCAAAATCAAGCTCTACTATGACTACTTGGTTAGAGATAGCACCGTATATTAAAATTCCATTTTCTATGTCTAACCCACCTGCTGGTCTTAGGCCTTCTTGGGAAAGTTTTATGCTTTTCCAGGTTCTTGGATTGTAAGGGTCTATCATGTCGTGCACGGATACGTAAGGTGGGCTTGATATGGCAAGGTACCTATCTCTAAATACAATGCTTACAACCGCTTGAGAAGGAGGTCTTGCCGGGAGTCTTACGATATGGCCATTGTATTTGTATAGGCTAAAAAGCCCATGTCTTCTGCCAGCTAAAAACCAATAACCATCTTGAGACGCTGCCATTGTCTCTATCCAGTACTCTTCTATCCTTGCATCCTTGTCTTGCTCTAAATAACCCGGACTTATTTCTATATTTTTAACGTATATGATGTTAGATTTTAATAATTGGTTTTCTTCTTTTTGCTTTCCCAACAGTTTTTCAAGTATACCTTTCATAGCATAATAAATTTATAAAAAAAATTAATCCATGTTATAACTTTAGCTTTAGACTTTATAAGAAATTCTTTATATAAGCAAATGCTAATATAGGTTATATTTAAAATTTGTATGTTTTATGGTATACTTTTATCCTTAGATTGATAGGAGGTAGTTATGGAAGCATCAAGACGCGATTTTATGCAATATGTTGTAGGTGCTTTTGGTGCGGTAGCTGCTGTAGGCGCTGCTTATCCTATACTTAAAAGTTTGGGACCAAGTGCAGCGGCGGCGCTACAGTCAAAGGTGGACTACGATGTAAGTCAGCTGAAACCAATGGATGTAAGAGTGACGTCCTGGAAAGGTTTCCCGGTGTTTGTTATGATGTTGCCAACACCTTTTAACTGGAGTGGTCCAGAAAGAAACAACAAGTATAAAAACCACAATAGAGATATACTTGGCAACCACAACGTTTACGCCATTATAGGAAAGTGTACTCACCTTGGATGTATCCCTCTATGGAAACCAGATGGTGATCCTGGGGTGCATCTTCCAAATACTCCTATATTTCATTGTCCTTGTCATGGCAGTTTATATACCCCTTGGGGAGACAACATATCTGGTCCAGCACCGCTTCCACTTGGTATTCCACCGCAAGCTCTAAACGGCAATACCCTTGAGATAGGTACCCCTGGCTTTGTGAAGAAATTCTGGGATCCGTATGTTTAATAGGAGGAGGTTAATTTATGTTTGGTAAGCTTGCAAACTATATAGAAGAAAGAACACATTTAAGTCAGATTTTCCAAGAGCAGATGGTGGACTATAAGGTCCCCAAAAATCTTACTTTTCCTTATGCTTTTGGTGTATTAGCCATAATCGCTTTTACGGTACAAATACTATCTGGAATGATACTTTTAATGTACTATAAGCCTTACGATACACTGGCTTTTGATAGTGCGGCGCTTTTTATATGGAGAGTTATACCATATGGATGGCTCTTTAGAAGCATACATGCTGCTGGTGCAAACTTCTTTTTAGCGGTAGTTTATCTTCACATGTTTACTGGTATTTATTACAACGCCTATAAAAAACCGAGAGAGCTTGTATGGGTAATGGGATTCATAATATACTTCTTGCTTCTTCTTACTGCTCTTACTGGTTATGTGTTGCCATGGGGTCAGCTATCTTACTGGGCTACTGAAGTTACCGTTGAAATACCAGGTGCTATACCAGGGGTAATAGGAGAGACCATCTCACTTCTCATGAGGGGTGGATATACGCTTGGTAATATAGCTCTTGGTAGATTTTTTGCCCTTCATGTATTGATATTACCTCTTATACTTCTTGGCGTTGTGAGCATACATCTATTCTTGGTAAGGGCTGCTGGTATATCAAATCCAGATGGTAAGCCTTACGATAAGAAAAAAGAAGGCGTTCCTTTCCATCCTTACGTCACTTTAAAAGAAGGCGCTATAGCGATGTTTTACCTAGCTCTATTTTTCTTCTTTGTGTTTTTCTATATGAAAGAATTCTTACCAGGGACAAACTGGGAACCTGCCAATCCTCTACAAACTCCTGCTGAAATAGCTCCAGAGTGGTATCTAAAAGGCTATTACGCTATATTTAGATCTATACCCAACAAGTTTATAGGTTTTGTTACATTTAATCTCGTTTTGGCTCTTATACTTTTACTTCCTTGGTTAGATTTTTCTCCTATAAGAAGTGCTAGGAGAAGACCTTTATTCTTTGTGATGTATTTGGTGTTTATATTTGCTGGTGCTGGTCTTACTATAATAGGCACTTTACCGGCAACACCTCAAGTAGCTAAAGTTGGTTTAGCATTTACAGCGCTTTTATTCTCGTTCTTTATAGCATTGCCAATTATATCTTTTATAGAGCTTGGTTATGCAAAAGCTAAAGGGGGTGAACAATGAGCGTAGGAAATATCATAAAAACTATATTCTTTACTGTGTTTGTTGTAGGCTTTTTCTTCATCATATGGGTTAAAAATCCTTTTGTGCAAGAACAAGAGTATCCTTTGCCGGCAAAGTATAGGGCTATGATATATAGCGACAATCCTCAAATAATAGCCGCTGGTCGTCAGATAGTCACTCAGCAATGCGCCGCTTGCCACTCTTTGAGATACGACGGGGTTTATCCATTGTCTGTAAAGTCAGACCCAAACTTTCCTCGTATTATAAAGAAGTTTGCAAAACCAATACCCTCTGATAGCCTTCTTGCTCCTTTCCATCAAAAAACCAAAGGTTTTGCGATGTACTTACCACAGGATGTTTATGATTCAGCTTTTGTATCTGAGCTGCATACTCTAAAATCTCAATTTGGTAAAGTCCCACCAGATTTATCTACGATGTATCTTGCAAGAGGACCAGAGTATCTATTTAACTGGGTACAAGAACCTGGGAAGATAATACCAGGTACTGCGATGCCACCTATATTACAAGGTCAGCCCAAAGAAGCCGCTGAGGTAGTGGCTTATCTAAGAGCTGTAGACACACCAAGTCCAGCTGAACAAACAAGACGCTTTGAGATGGGCGTAGTTACGATCGCTTTCTTGATATTCTTCGGTATAGCTATATACCTTTATAGAGGTAGGCTGCTCGATAAAATGGGTTTACATTGATAAAGTTATCCCTCCCTTTGGGAGGGTTTTATTTTTCTTTAAAAAACCTAAAACTTTAAATCTATTAATGTTAGTTTAGAGGCTTTTCTTAAGTAAATCCAACGAAGCTTTAAAGCCGTTTATATCTTGAAACCCGCCCTGAGCCAAATCTTCCCTTCCACCACCAGAACCGTTCATGGGTTTTGCTACATCTTTTATAAGCTTTGACATGTCGTATTTTAAGTCTTTTGACCTTGCTAAAAGTATACTTTTCTTCGGGCTTTTAGAAACCAAAAATACCACAGTGTTAGGATGTTGTCTGTAAGAATCAGCTATTTCTCTTAAATTTTCTAAAGAGGCTTCTTCTAATATTCCGTAGTGGAGTTTTATGTTGTTTATCTCTTCTACATTTATAGAGGATTTTGCTTCCAATCTTGCTAGTTTAGCTTTTAATGTATTTATCTCACTCTCTTTTTCTTTTAGCTCTTCTTTTAGGGCCAAAATCCTTTCTAAGAGATTTTGCTTGTTGGATCCTATCTCTTGAGATATTGCTCTTATAAGCTCTTTATCTTCATAAGCTTCTCTTACGGCTTTTCTACCAGCTTTTGCTACAATGCGCCTTATACCAGCCCCTACAGAGGACTCTGATATTATTTTGAAATAGCCTATATCTCCTGTTCTTTTAACGTGAGTTCCACCGCAGAGCTCTTTTGAAAAATCCCCAGCACTTATAACCCTCACCGTATCTCCATATTTTTCTTCAAATATAGCCATAGCCCCCGTTTTTATAGCTTCTTGATAAGGCATTTCTTTTATAGACACCTCTTCGTTTTTCATAATCTCTTCGTTTATTATAGCCTCTAGGGCTTCTAACTCTTCTTGTTTAAGGCTTCTATAAAAAGTAAAGTCAAACCTCAAAAACTCATCCCCCACGTAAGAACCAGCTTGTCTTACAGATTCTCCAAACATGTTTCTCAAAGCTGCATGTAAAAGATGAGTAGATGTGTGATGTCTTTTTATATCCTCTCTTCTTTCTTTGTCTATTTTGGCGAATACATCAGCTCCGGTTTTTAATCTTCCTTTGATAAGTTTTCCTATATGGATGATTACGTCCTCTGTGGGTGTTTTTGTGTCGTTTACCACAAAAAGAGCATCGCTGTTCTCTATGATACCGCTATCTCCTATCTGGCCGCCTTTTTCCGGATAAAAGGGTGTTTTGTCAAGGATTATAATACCTTCTTCTTGTTCTTTTAGTTCATCCACAAGTTTTCCGTCTTTTACTATAAAAAGCACTTTTGAATGCTCTTCGGTGTTGGTGTAGCCTGTAAATATTGATTTTGCCTTGTCTTTTATGCTAAGGTATATATCCTCTACAGCCTCTTCGCTTTTGAAATGCTTTCTTGATTCTTCTTTTTGTTGTTCTAAAAGCTTGTAAAAGGTTTCCATATCAAGGGTCATGCCTTTTTCATGGGCCATCTCTTGGAGTATATCAAGGGGAAATCCGTAGGTATCGTAAGCTTTAAAGATAAACTCACCGCTTACAACGTTAGTTTTGCTTTCTGCTACATATCTATCAAAAAGCTCCAAAGAGTTTTCTAAAGTTTCTAAAAATCTTGATTCTTCTGATTTTACTATATTTTTAACAAAATCTTTGCTCATTTGAAGCTCTGGATAAGGGTTTTTGAGGGTATTTACCACTACGTCTACAGTTTTGTATAAAAACTCCTCTTTTATACCTATCTTATAACCAAACCTTACGGCCCTTCTTAAGACTTTCCTTATCACATAGCCTCTTCCTTCGTTAGAAGGAATCACGCCCTCAGATATGGCTATTGTGCAAGCCCTAGAATGGTCTGCTATCACCCTCATCGCTATATCTATTTCTTCGTTGGTTTTATAGCTTTTCTTAGAAAGCTCTTCTACAAAGTTTATAATAGGCATTATAATATCTATTTCAAAGTTTGAGTCTTTTCCTTGAAGTACAGAAGCTATCCTCTCAAGACCCATGCCTGTGTCTATTGAGGGTTTTGCAAGAGGCTCTATGTTGCCTGATTCGTCTTTGTTAAATTGCATGAAAACAAGATTCCAAATCTCTAAGTACCTTTCATCTTGAGGGTATTTCTCTCCTCTATCTATGTAAATTTCCGATGAGTATCCGCAAGGACCCGTTTCTCCCATTTGCCAAAAGTTGTCCTCATCCCCAAGGCGCCATATTCTTTCCTCTGGGACATTTACAAGCTCTTTCCAAAGCTTGTAAGCCTCGTCGTCTTTTTGATGTACACTTACATATAGCTTTTCTTTTGGAAGCTTGAGGACTTCTGTTACAAACTCCCATGCGTATAGTATGGCTTCTTTTTTAAAGTAATCTCCAAAGGAGAAATTTCCAAGCATCTCAAAGAATGTGTGATGTCTTGTGGTTCTTCCGACGCTTTCGAGGTCGTTGTGCTTGCCAGAGACTCTAAAGCACTTCTGACAAGAGGTAGCTCTTTTGTATGGTAGTGTCTCAAGCCCTAAAAACACATTTTTAAAAGGTACCATACCGGCGTTTACAAAAAGAAGCGTTGGGTCGTTTTTTGGTACTATAGAGGAGCTTTTTACAACTGCATGTCCTTTATTTTCAAAAAAAGACAGGAATTTTTCTCTTATCTCATCTGTTTTCATACATCTATTTTACCAATATTTTAATTTTTTGGTCAATAAAAAGTACTTTTAACCCTTTGTTAATTTAAAATTGTATTATGCTTTTGGAAGTAAAAAATTTAAACGTATTTTTTAAAGGAAAGCACGTATTAAAAGATGTGAGTTTTAGCGTGGAAGAAAAAGAGATATTTTCCATTATAGGGGAATCTGGCTCCGGTAAGTCCACTATAGCAAAGGCTATAATGGGGCTTGTAAAGTACGAGGGGGTTGTAAATTGTAAAGGGGATGATATTTTTATGATATTTCAAGACCCAGGAAACTATCTTGACCCTCTTTTTAAAGTTTACTCTCAAATAGTTATGATAAAAGAAGCTGTAAAAAGCGTTGGTATGGATGTGGATAAGGCTATAAAACTTGTAGGACTTGATGTAGAGGAATTAAAGAGAAAGTATCCTCATCAGCTTTCAGGGGGGCAAAAACAAAGGGTGATGATAGCGATGTCTTTGGCAAGGGGTTCTTCGTTGGTGATAGCGGATGAGCCCACCTCTTCTTTGGATGTGCTGGTGCAAAAGGATGTTTTGTGTGCTTTTAAGAATATGAAAAAATACTTTAGCTTAATCGTGATAACGCACGATATAAATGTGGTATATAATATAGCGGATAGGGTGATGGTGCTAAAAAATGGTGTTGTTCAAGAGATATCTAAAAAAGATGATTTTTTTAAAAGCCCTAAAAGTGAATATGGTAAAAGTCTTTTGGAAAGCTTTTATTAATTTAACATTTATTTAGCATTTAAATCTTTTACTTGATTTTCAATGTGTTTGCCGGTAGATTTTAAAGTATGAGAAAGGTATTTAAAATAAGCGGAATGACCTGTGTAAATTGTCAAAGGACTATACAAATAGGCTTAAAAAAAACCAAGGGGGTGGAAGATGTTGATGTGTCCTTGGTGCTAGAGAGAGCCATAGTGAGCTTTGATGAAAATGTTTTGTCAAAAGAGGACATTGTAAAGAAAATAAAAGAGCTTGGATATGATGCGTCTGTTGTAGAAGAAAGCGGCAGTATAAACTTATACCTTGATAAAGTAGATTGTTCTTCTGAGTCTTGTGCTCTTCTTACAAAAGAGGATTTGGAATCTTTAAAAGGTGTAAAAAAGGCTATTTTAGACAACATCAAACAAACGCTTTACATAGAATACGATAAAGATACTATCTCAGCAGAAGATATAATGGCTTTTATAAGGTCAAGAGGTTATGAAGCATCTGTTTTGGAACTTGACAAGACAAGAGAAATAGCCCTAAAAATAGCTTTTGGTATACTAAGTGGAATTGTTATAATGGCTCTTAACTATACACATATACTCTACAAAGATTATATAGAAATGGTTTTAGCTATAGCAGTCCAGTTTTATACTGCCAAAGATTTTTACAAAGGAGCCATCGCTTCTTTGAAAGCAAAAGCTGGAAACATGGACCTTTTGGTGGCTTTGGGAAGCTTTGTATCCATAGTGTATAGCTCTTTTGTGGTGTTTGGGCTTTTAAAGGGAAGCACATTTTTTGAAACGCCTACTTTTTTGGTATCTTTTGTTTTAATAGGGAAGCTTATAGAGTATAGACTAAAGAAAAAAGCAAGTGCATATCTTAAAAATATCACATCTTTAAATTTAAGAAGCGCAAGGATATTAAAAGATGGTGAAGAAGTGATTGTAGACTCTTACTCTCTAAAGGAAGGGGATATCGTCTTGTTTAAAGCAGGGGATAGAGTATCTTTGGATATAGTAGTAAAAGAAGGAAGCGCCTACGTTGATACTTCTTTTATAAATGGTGAGTTTGAACCAATCCTTGTAAAAGAAGGGGACAACGTAATATCGGGGTCTTTGATAAAAAGTGGATATATAAAAGGAGCTGTTTTAAACATAGCTGAAAAATCTTTTATAAATGAGCTTGTAAGGGCATCAAACCTTAGTCTTGAGAAAAAACCAAACATACAACATATAGCTGATAAAGTATCCTCTTATTTTGTGCAAGCTATTATCTTGATATCATCTTTTGTATTTGTGGTGTGGAAAATCATTGGGGTACCTACAGAAGATGCTTTAAACTACGCTGTTTCCACTCTTGTAATATCTTGCCCTTGTGCTATGGGTATAGCGGTCCCCATATCTGTTATGGTGGCGGTTTCTATGGCTTTTAAAAACGGAATACTTGTAAAAAATGCAAGCGCCTTAGAAACCCTTTACAAAGCTGATACTTTTGTGCTTGATAAAACTGGGACTTTAACAGAAGGAACTTTTAGGGTAGTAAAAGAAGACATAGAAGATGACAAGGAGGAGGTGTGCTCTTTGGTAAAAAGCATGGAAAAGTTTTCAAACCATCCTATAGGAAAGGCTCTTTATGAACACTGTAAAGATTACAAAGATATGAACAACCTAAAATGCGAGGAGATAGAAGGTTTTGGTGTAAAGTGTGAAGATTTTATATTGACAGATGTATCTTTTTGGGGTAAAGACGCTTATCAAAAGGCTATAGGTGTAGGTACAAAAGAGAAACTCATGGGTGTTTTTTATCTTGAAGATGCTATAAATCAATATGCTTATGATTTTATCAAAAGCCTAAAACAAAGAAATAAAACTATCATACTCTGTTCTGGGGATACAAAGAAAAATGTAGAAAATGTAGCAAAAACCCTTGGGATAGATATTTATTATGATTCTATGAGCCCTGTTGATAAGTCAAACCTTATAAAGGATTTAAAGTCCAAAAACCACATAGTTTGCATGGTGGGTGATGGTATAAACGATGCAAAAGCTATGGCTTTAGCGGATGTAGGCATAGCTGTATCAAAAGCTCTTGATGCTGCCAAAGTAAGCACAGATATAGTAATATCAAGCGGAGGGCTTGAAAAGATAACATATCTTTTAAACCTCACTGACAAGTTTATGAGAAATGTAAAAGAAAATCTCTTTTGGGCTTTTGGCTATAACGCTCTTATGATACCTTTTGCCGCTGGGCTTTTTTCAAAGTACGGGCTTTACATAGAACCTCAGTTTGCTGGACTTTTGATGGGATTTTCTTCTGTAAGCGTGGTATTAAACGCCATGAGGTTATCAAAAGCCTAAAGTTTTATGGCTTTTAGTACATCAAGGGTTGCCTTTGATTTGTTTAGCGTGTAAAAGTGTATGTGTTTTACTCCGTTTTTTATGAGGTCTTCACATTGATTTATAGCTATTTCAACGCCCTTTTTAACAACATCTTCATCGTTTAGATTTTCTAAGGTATCTGTGATGTAATAGGGTATCGTTGCCCCGCACATGCTTGCAAACTTTGATATTTGTTTTATATTGGTAATGGGCATTATACCAGGTATTATTGGTATATCTATGTTTACTTTGTGGCATAAATCCAAAAACTCATAGTAGTAAGTGTTGTCAAAAAACATCTGGGTGATGGCAAAGCTTGCCCCAGCTTCTACCTTTTGTTTAAAATATTTTATCTCCCATTCCATGTTTGGAGATTCTGGATGACCTTCCGGGTAAGCAGCCACCCCTATACAAAACTCATCGTCAAAATGCTCTTTTATAAGCTCTATTAGTTCTTTTGCATGAGAGCAACCTCTTTTATCACCGTTTTTTGGTATGTCCCCTCTTAAAGCAAGTATGTTTTCTATATCGTTTTTCCTATAAAAGCCTAAAATTTCTAAAATCTCATCTTTTGTATGAGCTATGCAAGTAAGATGAGCCATTACGTTTAGCCCAAGGCTATTTTTAAGCTCCAAAACCGTTTCTTTGGTATATTCTATAGGTGGCTTTAAAGATGTGGAGGACCCGCTTGCTCCATGGGTTACCGAGACAAAGATTGGATTAAAGATTATCAGTTCTTTGGCGGTTTCTAGAAGAGCTTCCTTGTCTTTTTGGTTTTTTGGGGGAAAAAATTCAAAAGATACCCCCTTTTTGCTTTTGAGAAGCTCTATAATTTTCATATGTGCATGCTAAGGCTTTCTTTATACATTTGTTTGAAATCACTTGCCGCTCTTTTTACATCCTCAAAGCCAAGTATAGCGGAAACTACTGCTACACCTTTAACTTTACATTTTAATACGTCTTTTAGGTTGTAGTGAGTTATGCCACCTATGGCTATAATAGGTATTGATGTTATGTTGGTGGCCTTGCAAAGGGCTTCTAATCCTACATACTTGTAATCTTTTTTGGTTTGGGTGTGGAAAACAGAGCCAAAGCCTATATAGTCTATGGGCATAGTCATGGCATCTTTTAACTGTTCTAAATTGTTTACCGAGTAGCCTACTATCATATCCTCTGGTATTATTTTTTTACAAACATCTGGTGGTAAATCCTCTTGCCCCACATGTACTCCATCGGCTTTTATCGCTATTGCCAAATCTACTCTATCGTTTACTATAAGGGCAACTTTATTTTGCTTGGTGATATCCCTTAATATCAAAAGCTCCTCATACATCTTTCTAGAAGACTTGTTTTTAAACCTATACTGTATAGCCGTTACCCCACCTTCTATGGCTTGTTCTAGGGTTCTTACTACATCCCTATCTATAAAAAAAGCATCGTCTGTCACCAAATATATGCTGAAGTTAAAATCTTTAAACATAGGATTATTATATACGATTGGGCTTTGTATTTCAAGCTTATGTTAAAATAATTCTTTTATGAGGATGTTTTTATTTTTTCTTAGAGCCTTGCTTGTAAACGTGTATTTTTATACCATGATAATATGTTTTATATTTTTTTCTATAGAGTCTTTTTCTGTGGTTTATATGCTTAGCTATGTAAACATACTTACCGCTATTGGTTTTTTAGCTTCTTGGTTTTCTTATTACTTTATATATTTCTTACCCCTTGGCGTTATAATAAGTGTATTTTCTTTTTTTTATAAGCTTTTTAGTCAAAACAAAATACAAGCTTTTTATGTATTTGGAGTGAGCCCTTTTTATATATTAAGGCAAAGTTTTTATGTGATAGCTATACCACTTTCTATAGGGCTTTTGTTTTCGTTTTTCATTACAAACGAGGATATTACATACGCTAAAAACTATCTTGTGGAGGATTTTGCAAAGAAGGTCATAGAGTCAATACCACCAAAAACTTTCGAGCATATAGAAGGATACGCCATTTATTTTGATAACAAGTCAAAAGATTCTTTTCAAAACATGTTTGTGTCAGAAAACGGAAGATACATATATATGAAAAAAGCTTACTATAAAGATGGCATCTTGTATGCCAGCGATGGTGAGGCTATATCTGAGGAAAACTCAAAGAGCTACATAGTAGAGTTTAAAAGCCTTAAAATACAACTTTACAAGCTAACATCCTCCACTCTTTCCAAAAAATTAGTAAAAAAAGATATGTTGTTTGATATTTTGAATATCTTGCTAACTCCTTTTTTTATTTTGTTAGGATTTTACTTTGTGTCAAACATTAGAATGTCTTCTGGCACATTTTATACGTTTTTGGCTTTTTTCATAATAATCCACGAGGCTCTAATAACTGTTTTAAAAACTTTTATACTAAAATCCTAGAAACTAGCCAAAGTTGTTTGAGACTTTGGACTGGGTGGTTTCCAAGCCTTTTACAAGATTTCCATAAACCTGATAGGCTTTTGAAAGGTCTATAAGCTGAACCATCTCTCTTACGGGGTTTACGTTGGAGCCTTCTAAAGCTCCTTGTATTAGAGTAGAGGTTGTATCTGGGGTGGCGTTTTGAGCGGTGTAAAGGTCGTTGCCGGCTTTTTCTTCGTTTGTAAGGTCTACCAAGCCTATAGTACCAACCTGGGTGGGTGTTTCGTTGGTGCCTTGGGTTGTTATAAATACGTTTCCCTGGGGTGATATATGAATAGACGTGGCTATGGGTGGTATCTGAATAGGTTGATTTTTCGGACCTAATACCTTCATGCCGTAATGATTTACCAAATAACCGTTTTTGTCTAATTGAAAGTCTCCTCTTCTTTGGTAAAATATTTGCCCTTTGTCGTTCATCACTTTGAAAAAGCCTTTGCCATTTATGGCCAAATCAAGGGGATTGTCGGTTTTTCTAATGGGACCTTCGGTAAAATTTGTATATATTTTTTCCATGATAGGATAAACGTAGTTGTTGGATGGATTATCTGGGGCGGTGCCCGGTTCTTTGGTAGCATCCGGTGTATAGTAGGCTAAAGCGGATAGAAAGTCTTTTTTAAAACCAGGCGTATCGGCGTTTGCTATGTTGTTGGCTACTACATCTAACCTTCTTTGCTCTAAACTCATGCCGCTTGCCAATACATACATCGGTTGATAATCCAAAGCCATATCCTAACTCCTTTCCTTCTTATAAATATAAGCGTTTTCTATAAAAGATGCAAACAATTTGTGAGCTTTGAAAGGTTTGCTTTTAAACTCTGGATGGAACTGACATCCTATATACCATCTGTGGTCCTTTAGCTCTAATATCTCTACAAGAGATTTTTTTGGATATATACCAGAAGCTATAAAACCATTTTTTTCAAAATATTCTTTGTATTTGTTGTTAAATTCATATCTGTGCCTGTGCCTTTCGTATATGAGATTTTCTCGGTAAATTTCATAGGCTTTGGTGTTTTCCTTTATAAGGCATTCGTAAGCTCCCAGTCTCATAGTCCCACCCATATTCTCTATATTTTTTTGGTCTTCCATTATATCTATAACAGGGTTTGGCGTATTTGGGTCAAATTCTGTAGAGTTTGCATCTTTAAAGCCTAAAACGTTTCTAGCAAACTCCACTGCCATAAGCTGCATGCCAAGGCATATGCCAAAAGTAGGTATGTTGTGGACCCTACCATAACGAAGGGCTTTTATCTTACCCTCTATCCCCCTTTCACCAAATCCTCCTGGTATTAGTATACCGTCCATATGCTCTAAATCTTTTTCTTCAACATTTTCAGAGTCAAGCCAAATTATATTAACTTTTAACTTGTTTTCAATCCCGCCGTGTATAAGCGCCTCTATAAGGCTTTTGTAAGCGTCTTTTAGTTTTATGTATTTTCCTACTATGGCTATGTTGACGCTATCTTGCAAGCTTTCAAGCCTTGATACGATATCTTCCCATTTTGATAAGTTTGGTGATTTTTGTTCTAAGTTAAAAGCTTCTATGATTATTTTATCTAAGTTTTGGGCTTTTAGAATAAGAGGGATTTTATAAATATAATCAACATCGTAAGCGGATATGACATTCTCTGGTTTTACGTTGCAAAACATAGCTATTTTTGATTTGACATCTTTGGGGAGCTCGACTTCGGAGCGGCATATTATAATGTCTGGCTGTATACCTATAGCTCTTAGCTCTTTTACCGAATGTTGAGTTGGTTTGGTTTTTAGCTCGCCTGCCACAGATATGTAAGGGACATAGGTTAGATGTATAAAAAGCGTGTTTTGTTTTCCAAGCTCAAGCTGAAGCTGTCTTATTGCCTCTAAAAACGGTAAGCTTTCTATATCTCCAACGGTGCCACCAATTTCTACTATCGTTATATCTTTATCTTTTGAAGCTTTTAATATCATAGATTTTATTTCATCGGTAACATGCGGGATTACTTGCACCGTAGAGCCAAGGTATGCACCTTTTCTCTCTTTTTCTAAAACGCTATTGTAAATCTTACCGGCGGTTATGTTGTTTAGTTTGGATAAGCTTGTGTTGGTGAACCTTTCATAGTGCCCTAAGTCAAGGTCAGTTTCTGCGCCGTCTTCTGTAACAAACACCTCACCGTGTTGATATGGGTTCATAGTGCCAGGGTCTACGTTTAAATATGGGTCTAACTTCTGAAGGGTTATACCAAGCCCAAGACCTTCTAACAAGGCGCCTATGGATGCCGAGGCTACTCCTTTACCAAGAGAAGATAAAACACCACCTGTTACAAATATGAACTTGCTGTTTGAACCGTGCATTCTTTATTATATCATATTGATATTTTCAACATTGTATGAGTTAAAATACGTTATGAAAGTGTGGTATAATTTTTGTCTACACTGGAGAATTGCAAAATGAAAAAACTACCAATAGGAATACAGAACTTAAAAGAAATCATAACAGAAGGATATTACTATGTAGATAAAACAGCTTTTGTAAAAAAACTACAAGAAAAAGGAAAATATTTCTTTCTTGGTCGTCCAAGAAGGTTTGGAAAGTCTCTATTCTTAGATACGCTAAAAGAAGCGTTTAACGGAAACAAAGAACTATTTAAAGGACTTTATCTATATGAAAACTGGGATTGGAGTAAAAAATATCCTATTGTGATGATAGATTTAAGTGTTGTACTAACAGATACTGTAGAAAGATTAGAAAGCTCATTAAACTCTAGCCTAAATAAAGTTGCTAAAGAATACAACATAACTTTTGAAGAACAATATCCAAGTTTAAGATTTCAAGAGCTTATTCAAAAACTCTATGAGAAATACGATCAAAAAGTGGTAGTCCTTGTAGATGAATACGATAAACCTATCTTAGATGTTATAGAAGACCCAAATATGGCAAAAAACAATAGAGAAATTCTAAAGAAATTCTTTGAAATACTAAAACCCTCTGACCCTTACTTACATTTTGTATTTATCACTGGGGTATCGAGATTTTCAAAGGTGTCTATATTCAGTGGATTAAATCAGCTTAACGATATAACGTTAGATAGAGATTTTTCCACAATATGTGGATATACCCAAAAAGAACTTGAAACAGTGTTTGAGGATAGGATAAAAGATTTTGATAAGGAAGAGGTAAAAAGATGGTACAATGGCTATTCTTGGCTCGGAGAAACTGTATACAACCCATTTGATATACTTCTTTTATTTGATAAAAAAGAGTTTAGACCATACTGGTTTGAAACAGGAACACCCACATTTTTGATAAAGCTACTTATAAACAAAAAAGAATATCTACCTAAATTAGAAAATCTCAATGCAAACGAAGAGATAATGTCAAACCTTGATATAGACTTTATAAAACCAGAAAACATACTATTCCAATCAGGATACCTAACGATAAAAAATACCAAAAAGATAGGGGTAAAGACAACATATGTTTTAACATATCCAAATTTAGAAGTAAGAATAAGTCTAAACAGCAGTCTTTTAGATTATATATTTCGTGATACTCAATCATCAGAATACATCACAACAATAGGGGAATCTTTGCAAAATGAAGATTTGGAAAAAGTAAGGGAATACCTTTATAGCTTTTTTGCAAGCATACCAGTAGATTGGTATAGGGAAAACAACATTCAAGAATATGAAGGTTTTTATGCATCGGTAGTGTATGCACTATTTAATGGAAGTGGGCTCACAACCATTACAGAAGATGCCACAAACAAAGGAAAGATAGATTTAACCATTATAATAGAGAATAAGGTTTACATATTGGAGTTTAAGGTAATAGAAGAATCAGGCAAAGGACAAGCGTTAGGGCAAATCAAAGAAAAAGGATATCATGAAAAGTACAAGGGCAAATACAAAGAGATATACATAATAGGTATTGAATTTAGCAAAGAGAAAAGGAATATTGTTAATTTTGAAGTGGACAAGATAAGTTGATGAATAATGTTTTTAGTATTATAATAAAATCATGAAAATTTTTAAACTTTTAATTTTTATTCTCGGCTTTTGCGTGTTGTCTTATGCTTATCCAAATATAAGCGTAAAACTTACTGCTAATAAAAGCCTTTTACCAAGCGTTTATAAACTAGGTATTGATATAAATCATAATGCTCAAAACAGCGACGATATAATAGATTATCTTGGTAAGGTTGATAGTATGATAAGAGCTCTCAATATACCTTATAAAGGTGGTAATTTTAGCATCTTAAAAAATTGCTTTTACTCAAACAGCAAATACATATGCGAAGGTTACAAAGGGATTGATAACTATACTTTTTATATGAAAAATCCAAAAGACCAAGAGAAGATATTAAATGCTTTAAAAGGTATAAGCTACGAGATAACTTACTCTGGTTTTGTAGTACCAAAAGAAGAGCTTGATAAAACAAAAGATGATCTTGTAAAAGTTTTAGCTAAGAAATCCATTGATTATGCAGCGGAGTTTTCAAAGATTTTTAACAAAAGTTGCTTTGTAAAAAGCATCTCTTATGTAGAAAACGCCCCTAGGCCAATAGCTTTTTCTATGGTAAAAACTTCACCTTTACCGGCTGTCTCAAAGCAAAGCGTTAGTATGGATGCTTTGGTCAATATCTCATGTAGATAGAGCTTCTTGAGGAACGTTTGATAAGTATACTACGTCTCCTTTGTCTGTAAGGCCAAACTTGTCTTGAAACTTGTCTTTGTAGTTTTTTTCGTTGTTTATAAAGCGCTCTAAGCTTTTTGGTTCGTTGTGGGCTCTCATGATATACTCTTTGGTGGTGTTGTTTGAGAAGGTGATTAGTACTTTAAGACAGTAAAATTTTGAGTTTTCACCGTCAGAACAGCGCTCTATCTTGCCGTCTACTGGCTCTACCTTTACGCTTCTTGCCACTATCTTCATAACTTTACAAATATTATATCATTTATTTTTTCAAATTTATCCATATTAAGCTCGTTAGGGGTTAGCTCTATGTAGTTTTCTGTGATGGCTTTAGAATGTGATAGCGTTATAGCTCTTAGTGTTTTATCTTTCATACTTTTTCTAAAATGTTCTCTTTTTTCTTTGTCTAGATTGTGGAGGATGTTTGAACGTTCTTTTTTGGTTTTCGGGTCTATTTTCGGGTTTAGTTTTTGGGCTTTTGTAAAGGGCCTATCTGAATATGTAAATATGTGAAGGTAAGCAAAGGGAAAATCCTTTAGGAAGTTGTAGGTGATATTAAAATCTTCATCGGTTTCTGTTGGAAATCCTACTATTATATCTGTTCCTATGGCGCTGATTGGTCTTTTTTTAAGGATATAATTTACAGTCTCTTCATACTCTTTTAGCGTATATTCTCTTTCCATGGCTTTTAATATCTTATCGCTGGCGCTTTGAAGAGAGAGATGAAAATGAGGCATTATATTCTCTTCTTCTGTGATAAGCTTAAGTAAGTCTCTGTCGCTTTTGATTTCGTTTACATTCATAGAGGATAGTCTTATAAATATTGGTATTTTTAGCAGTTTCTTTAAAAGCCAAAATAAAGACGTGCCCTTGTCGTGTCCATACTGGCTTAGCTGTGTGCCAGTGAGCACCACTTCTTTGTAGCCTTTTTCATAAAAGTTTTTTACGCTTTTAAAAACAAACTCTTCATCTACGCTTCTTGATTTACCCCTAGCAAAGGGTATTACGCAGAAAGTGCAAAAGCTGTTGCATCCTTCTTGAATTTTCAAAAAGGGTCTTTGATTTTCAAAAACTATATCCTCATGAAAGGTTATATCATTTTTTCTAAAGATGTTGTCCACATAGGATATTTTCTTACGGGTTTCAATGTGATTTTTTATAGCTTCTAATATATCTGTCCTATTTGCATTTCCTAAGACTATGTCTACTTCTTTTAGCTTTTCTAAAGCTTCTTTTTGAGTTTGTGCATAGCATCCTGTAGCTATTACAATTGCCTTTGGGTTTTCTTTTTTAGCTTTATATATTGCCTGTCTTGAGCTTCTATCCGCTTGAGATGTTACAGTGCAGGTGTTTATTATGTATATATCTGGCATATCTGACTTTTCATAACCTTGTTTTAAAAGCCAAGAGCTTATAAAATCTCCGTCAAATTGATTCATCCTACATCCTAAGTTTATGACTTTAAACTTCATCAGCCACCTATTGAAGTCATAGCTCTGTTGCAATCTAAAAATTCGTAGTCGTTGTTTATTATATATTCGTTTGACAGGTTTTTTTGCTTTATAATCTCTGGCATCATGTTTTTAAAAGCTTCAATACCCTCTTCCCTTATTATCTTTTTGAGGTTTACGCCAGTGTTTGTCCTAAGGCAGTACATCAATGTACCTTCTGGAGTTAACCTCAACTTTGAACACCCATCGCAAAACGGACTTGATATTGGGCTTATAAACCCAACTTCTGTATTTATAGACTCTATCAAGAACCTTTTGGCACTCTTAGAACCATCTGGTGGTAAAGCCGTTAATTTTCCATAGGTTTTTTCTAAAAGCTCAAAAACGTGATGGTTGTAAACGATTTTTGATTTATTGAAAAAATCAAGCTTTCCCACTGGCATTAGTTCTATAAACCTTATCCTTGCGTTTGTGCTTCTTGCAAACTCCACAAGGGGTATAACTTCTTCGTCGTTGAAGTTTCTAATAAGCACTGTGTTTAATTTTATGTTAAAACCTAATGAAGAAGCCTCATGTATACCCTCTAAAACAGGTTTTATATCGGTTTTGGTAATGTGCTTAAATTTACCTTGGTTTAGTGTATCTAAGCTTATATTTATAGTGTCAAGACCAGCATCTTTTAAAAGTTTTCCATACTCTTTTAGGTATGTGCCGTTGGTGGTCATTGAGATGGACTCTAAGTTTTGGGCTTTTAGCAAAGATATCAAGTTCCAAATTTGTGGTCTTAAAAGTGGTTCTCCGCCGGTGATTCTCACTTTTTTAAGACCAAAATCTTTCATGACATCAACTATATCTCTTATCTCTTCGTAAGTCAACATTTCTTTGTGAGGTATGTAGTCTAAGTTAAAAGGTCTACAATAGTTGCATTTCATATTGCATTTATCTGTAACGGATATCCTTAAATACGTTATTTCATGCACCCATGACCCATTTTGAGCTTCCATCTCTAAAGACCTCCTTTTTCCATATGGGAGCTTCTTTTTTTACCTCGTCTACTATAAACCGAGAGCCTTTGTAAACCTCGTCTCTATGAGAGCCAAGCACCAACACGAAAAAAGACACCTCACCCACTTTTACGCTTCCTATTTTATGGTATATGTAAGCATCCACAAGAGAAAACTCTTTTATAGCTTTTTGTCTTATGTCTTCAAAAATCTTTAAAGCCATGGGTTCATGGGCTTCGTAAAAGAGTTCTACTATATCTCCGTCTTCTTTTGAAGCTCTTGCTATTCCTAGAAATGTTAAAGAAGCTCCTACCTCTTTTGGGACAGACTTTAGTATATCTTCTTCGTTGGCTATAAACTCTACACCTATAGAAACCCTAGGAATCATCAAATTTAATATATCTAAAAGCTCAAAAACTTCTATGTAGTATATTAGCTTAATCCATGGCTTCGGCGGCTGTCACTATATCTATTAGCTCTGCTGTAATAGACTCTTGACGGGCTTTGTTGAATATCAAAGTCCATTTTTTGATGAGGTCTGATGCGTTTCTGGTGGCGTTATCCATGGCTACCATACGGGCAAAGTGTTCGGCGGCGTTTGATTCTAGCATGGCTCTATAAAGCTGATAGTTCATGTATATGTTTATAATACCGTCCAGTATATCTGTTTCGTTGCCTTCTATGTTGTATACGGTGTTGTGGTCCAATGGGCGTTCTTGTATATTTATATCTTCTTCTCTTATGGGTAAGAATCTTCTTTCTTTTGGAGCGTATGTGGCTTTTGTTATCATTTCGTTGTTGAAAAGCACAATGAGGTCAGTTTGTTCTTCTTTGTATCTTGCCATAAGCTTAGCGCTTAGTTCTTTTACTATGTCAAAGTTTATTTCTTTCTTAAATACATCCTGATAGGAGCTTATTATGTTGTATTTTCTCTTAGAGTAATACTGATTGGCCTTTTTACCTATCAGATGAAGATTTACTTCTTGATTTTGGCAAGATTTTAGATAGTTATCCACCTTTTTAAAAAGGTTTGCATTAAAGGCTCCGGCCAATCCTCTATCTGCGCTTATAACCACCAAGTCCACAGTTTTTAAATCCCTTCTTCTAAAAAGAGGATGAGAATACGTATCTATGTGGGCAAAAAGATGTGCCATTATTTCGTATAATTTATCTGAATAAGGTCTTGCCTTAAATATGGCTTCTTGAGCTTTTCTTAGCTTGGCAGCGGATACTACTTTCATAGCGTTTGTAATACGCATGGTATTTTTTATACCGGCTATTTTACTCTTTATATCCCTTGGTGATAGCTTTGGCATATCTTCCACCTCTTAAAAGTTTGCTTTATATTATATCATAAAAATAATATGCTTATAGGTGCTTATTTTGGTAAAATAATAGCTTATGAAAGAATATCTACCAAAAGAAGTTGAGCAAGAGGTTTTGGAAAATTGGGTTAAATCAAATATATACACTGTTAAAAGCCCAAAAAAGGCTTTTAGCATGGTGATACCACCGCCAAATGTGACAGGTTCTTTACATATAGGACATGCTCTTAACATAACCCTTCAAGATATAATGGCAAGGTTTAAAAGGATGCAAGGTTTTGACGTGGTGTGGGTGCCAGGTTTTGACCATGCGGGGATTGCTACTCAGTTTGTGGTGGAAAGAGAGCTATCGAAAGAAAATAAATCAAGGCTTGAGATAGGAAGAGAAGAGTTTTTAAAGAAAGTGTGGGAATGGGTTTATAAATCAAGGGACAACATTAAAAATCAAGTGAAAAGGCTTGGAGCCTCCGTAGATTGGTCAAGAGAGCGTTTTACGATGGACGAAGGCTTTTCAAGAGCCGTAAGACACGCTTTTAAAAAGCTCTACGAGGAAGGGCTTATAAAAAAAGATACATACATTGTAAACTGGTGTCCAAAAGATTTGACGGCTTTATCAGATTTGGAGGTAGAACACGAGGAGGAGAAAGGAAAGCTTTACTATATAAAGTATCCAGTTTTAAACACCGACGAATACATAGTGGTAGCCACCACAAGACCAGAAACGATGCTTGGAGATGTGGCGGTGGCTGTAAATCCAAACGATGAAAGATACAAGTACCTTATAGGTAAAAAGCTAAAGCTTCCTTTGGTGGATTGGGTAAGATACGATATAACAGGCACTGAGGTAAGCCCAGAAATACTTGTTATAGCGGATGAGTTTGTGGATATGGAGTTTGGCACTGGGGCTGTCAAGATTACCCCAGCTCACGACCCAAACGACTACGAAGCAGGTTTAAGACAAAGTCTTCCAATAGTAAAAATAATGGATGAAAGAGCAAAACTCACCAAAAATGCTGGTAGATTTGAAGGTTTGGATAGATATGAAGCAAGAGAAAAGATAGTGGACGAGCTCAAAAGTTTGGGGCTTTTAGAAAAAGAAGAAGAGCATACCCATGCGGTAGGAAAATGCTATAGATGTAAAACCACCATAGAGCCTATGGTATCTACTCAATGGTTTTTAAAAGTATCCACAAAAAAAGACGAGTTTTTAGATATAGTAAAAGCCAAAAAAACGAGGTTTATACCATCAAACTGGGAAAAAAACTATACAGATTGGATAGAAAACATAAAAGATTGGTGTATATCTCGTCAAATATGGTGGGGACATAGGATACCAGTATGGGAGTGTGAAGATTGCAAAAAAGAGTCTATATACACCGATGATGATTTTAACTATGTTCAAGATAAGCTTATTTTTAACCTTTTGGCAGATGGAAAGATAAAGAAGATTTTTACACCCAAGGAGATAGACAATATTCTAAACGGCAAAAACTTTGTACATCCTGAGATGACCACCCTTGATTTTTACAAACACTTTGCTTATAAAAAATATTACGCTACTGGTATAAACGAGTTTTCCATATGGCAATACATGGCAAATAGAAGAGATTTGTACAAATATCACAAAGAAGTTAAAGGTTTTGAGTTTTTATTAAAATGTAAACACTGCGGTTCTAACAATATTAGGCAAGTGGAAGATGTACTTGACACATGGTTTTCATCGGCTTTGTGGCCCTTCGGAGTTTTTTCTTGGCCAGAGCAAAACAGCGATTTGGGAGCTTGCTATCCTAACAGTTTGCTTGTAACGGCCTTTGACATACTCTTTTTCTGGGTGGCTCGTATGATAATGATGAGTAAAATGCTAAACGACAAAGAGCCCTTCAAAGATGTTTATATACACGCTCTTATAAGAGATGAAAAAGGCCAAAAGATGTCAAAAACCAAAGGAAACGTTATAGACCCAATAGATGTGATAGAAAAATACGGAGCCGACAGCCTTAGGTTTACGCTGGCCTCTCTTAGCTCTGCCATAAGGGACATAAAGCTTTCCGAACAAAAGTTTGAGGCTAGCAAATTTTTTGCCAACAAAATATGGAACGCCGCAAAGTTTGTTATATCAAACACACCAGGAAACTTCCTAACAGATATCATATACGCTGATATGTACGAAAAAGAAGATTATTGGATAATCACCGCGCTAAACCTCACCATAGGGCAAATCACCGAATATCTGGAAAATTATCAGTTTAGCCATGCCGCTCAAAGCATCTACAACTTCTTCTGGAACGAGTTTTGCGATTGGTATATAGAGTTTTCCAAGCTTCGCATCTACGAAAAGCCCTTAGAGATAAAAGAGGATATGCCTGATGAAGAAAAATCAAAGATAGAAGAACTAAATCAAAAAATACAAAAACGAAAGCTAACGGCTTTAGCGGTTTTAAATACAGTTTTATCCAAAGCTCTAAGGCTTTTGCATCCATTTATGCCCTTTATCACAAGCTATATACACGCTAGGACTATGTTTAACGACAAAGATATCTCTTTGAAAGAGTTTCCGGTTTTTGAAAAAGAAGCCATTGATATTAAAAGCTATGAAACCATAGAAAGATTAAAAAGAGTTATTTCTTTCATAAGAAAGATAAAATCTGATTTTAAAATAGAGTCAAAGATAAATATGTATTTTGAAAGCGATAGCTCAAAAGAGTTTTTAGAGGAGTTTAAGCCTCACATAACAAATCTCTGTAAATTAAGCTCCTTTGAGATACTCACAGACAAAACCAGCATGCTTTCAATACCTTTTGAAGACATAACCCTTTATATACCAGAAAAAGATTTTGATAGAGAATCTCTTTTGAAAGATTACGATAAAACACTAAAAGATTTAGAAAAGCAGCTATCTATATATACGTCAAAACTTCAAAACAAAAACTTTGTAGAAAAAGCTCCACCAGAAGAAGTAGAAAAAGCAAAAACCACCCAAGAAAGGCTCCAGCAAGAAAAAGAAAACGTAGAAAGGCTTATAAACATACTAAAATCTGATAAAATATGAGTATGGTAAAAAGGCTTTTACTACTTTTCGGTTTTGGGCTTTTAATAACATCCTGTGCTCAAGTAGAAGTAAAAAGCACCGGTCCTAATAGACTAGCCGAACTCACCAAACCTCTTCAAAATATCATCCCAAAGAAAAAGCCCCAAAAACCACCAAAACCAAAAGTAGAATCCATTTACCCAGTAAATGCAAAACCGGTATACGTCGGCAACAAAGTATATTTTTATACAGATTGCGGTGCAATGGTCCAAGCTATAGCCCCCGGCCAAGTAATATACTCCGGTAGGACGTTAAAAGCCTACAACTACATAGTCCTCATAAAAACCCCTCAAAACTTAGTGGATGTTTATACATACTTAGGAAAAGTTTTCGTTGCAAAAGGAGACTACGTCAAAAAAGGTGCTATAATAGGAGAAGTGGGCGTAGACCCAATAGACAATGTTTGCAAACTCTTATATGAAACCAGAAACACCAACGGTGATATTGTAAATCCAGTGTTTTAACAAGTTTTAAAAATGTTTATAAAGTTTACGTTAAAATATTATATGTATGAAGAAAATTAATTTAAAAAGCCTACTTGCTATAAGTCTTTTTACGGGAACTTCTCTTGTATTATCCTGTGGTGGGGGTGGTAGTTCTTCAAACGGCTATACTCAAAACGGCTATTATACTCTTAACGCTACCATGACGCTGGCAAATCCACCGGCTTATTCTGTGGGTTTACCAAGTTATACAATACCAATAGACACTTGGAATGTAAACTTAAACCTCGCATACTCTGGTAATACATCAACTCTATCAAATACTTATGCCACTATCACATCCGCTTCTATTTGTTTTGGCGATCCTACTATACCAGGGGGACAATGTCAGCCCGTATATCTTCAAAGCTATATTTTACCGTTAAACAGTAGCGATAAAGAAAGTATAACGCTCTCCAATAATTATAAACTTGGAGCTCTTGGGCTTATAGCAAATCCTTATCAAAATACTTTAAGTAGCTCTACTGTAGTAGCTCTTACTATACTATCGTCAACAACTTTAGTAAGCAACAGCATTTTAACTTTACCACAAAATCTATTTCCTGGTTCATTGCAAATAGGTTTTACAGCTACATATCAGGTACAAACATCAAACACTAGCATAACATCTATTACTAATATATACAACGGTAATAATCTAGTAAGCTCTTCCACGTCTGCTTCAAATTTTAGTGCTAATGCAATAGCATCATCTTATACTATTTCGGGCTTTTGTATAGACAATGGAAGTGGAGGTTTCTATCCACAAGCTTCTGGATTATCCACTTCATACAGCATAACCTGCAGTGGTAGTATAAACTACAACCAAGGGACTGTTTCAAACTTTTCAGTGAATCTACCTTCTACTATTAATATATCAAATACAAATTCATATGTTAATTCTAGTCTATCTTCTTCCACAAACGCCTCTTCTACAGCTTCTTCTACAACGATAGTTTTATCCTCTACTACATCGCTTTTGTCTCTTTCAAACGGATATCTAAACCAAAATCTCAATGTATCCTATGCAAGTTTGAATGGCTTTGGCGCAGGAAATTCTTTTTATGCATATTTACCGGTATTACCAACTAGTTTATATTATTACTTATATTATCTGCCCCAGTATGTTGTAGTAGGAAGTGCTACTATACCTTGCTCTCAATCCACTTGCCAGGTCATCCAAACCCCCAAAGGGTACTTGCTCCAAATTCAAAACATTTCTTTAAGCGGTGTAAGCGCCTCAGCTGTTTTGGGACAGTATGTGACTTTTAATCCGTCCGTTACAGTTTCAACGCATCTACCGGCTTCTACCATACCTTACACATTTTATGTAAATGCTATATTACCAGATGGTGATACAATGAGTGCCTCTTACAGCAGTGCTGTTGTAATACAAGCGCCTTAAATTTTAATTTAAGCTTAGTGATAGATATCATTGAAATTTGTAATACATTGCTATATAATTTTTCCATAGATATTGAGGAGGTAGGTTATGAAAAACCTAAAATACTTTACTTTATCTTTCTTGATGGTAGGGGGTCTTACTGTTTCCCTTATCAACCCAGCATTTGCCGCCGATGCTAGAGCTCTTTTTTTAAGTACGGCAGGTACAGAGATAAACTATCAAGCTAAACAAAATAATACACAGAATAATACAGAACACGTTGCTGAACATAAAGTAACCCACAAAGTCGTTCCTCATAAAGCCTACGCCTATAGACCTAGGTATCATAGAGTGTACCATCGTGTAGCATTGCAAAGAGTTTCTGAAAAAATACCGGCAGGTTTATCTATAGAGGTATTAAAAGTGGCTTCAAATGGCGTTGCTATACCTGTGGATCCATCTGTTTACAGATTTAGAAACGGTGATGAGTTTGCGGTTTCTTTTGAATCAAATACCCCAGGTTACGTTAGAGTATACAACATTAATCCTTCTGGCGATGTAAATTATCTAGGAACTTATGCCGTGCCGGCTTTTATGAGAGTGCAACTACCTAAAAACGGATATTTCAAATTTACCGGAGAAAGAGGAGAAGAAAAGCTGGTATTCCAATTGTATCCTTGTAGATATGAAACTAACTCTTATGGAGCATCTTCTTCAAGGGACATAGTATTAACTTCTTCAAACGGTTATGGTAGAGTTAGTGATAAAGTTTTAGAATCTTTACCGGATTGTGAACCTACAAATAATGGTTTAAAGGTAGGCTCTCAGGTAGTAGCTTATAATGACAATACTATGTCTAGGGACATAGTTTTGAGCGGTTCTAATCCCAAGTATTCATCTTATGAGGGTGGAGCTACTTACTATGTCGATCAGATAGATAGCAAAAATGTAAAGCCTATAACAGCAGTTATAAACTTCTTGCATAAGTGAAATTAAAATGAGATTAAAAGGTGTCTTTTGTCTTTTAATCAGCGCCAGTTGTTCTTTTGCTTTTGATTTTAATAGCTTATTAAATACTGTTCAAAACATTGAAAAGGCTTTACCGGTTAAAAATACAAATACTGCTAACTCAGCACAAAGTAGAAGTTTAAATTTAAACTCAGCACAAACTAATGCAAGCAATCACGAAGTAGTAAAAAGTGTTAATAGTTCTTGTAAGTATATGCTTGAACATTCTCCAAAAGACTCTGTAGTAGAAAGTACAGCTAAATATATGATAGGTGGAGCTATTGCTGGCGCATTGGCAGGAGCTTTACTAGACAAAAATAGAGCTCAAGGAGCTATTGTTGGAGCTATTGGTGGGGCTTTAGCGGGAGTGGGTTATTCTTATTATAAGAACCAAGAAAAACTTAGAACTTCTCCAGAGGATTTGGCTAAAAAAATAAATTATGATTATAAAAGCCCATATTTTAGATTTGAAAATATAATAATAAACGGAAATGCTTTTAGCCCTGGTCAGTACATACCTATGATATTTAGGTTTGATATATTAAAACCAGATAAACATGAAGGAGCGTTGGTAAGCTACTATGCTACGTTGTATAGAAACAATATACCTATATCTTCTTTTTATGATGTTATTACGCTACCTCAGGGAGGAGTGTCAGATGTGTTTGCTATACCGGTTTGCAAAGGTGCTGTGCCCGGTAATTATACTCTTTACGTGAGAGCTGTAAGCTCTGGTATACAGGATATAAAAGAGGCAAGTTGGGTTGTAAAATGAGTAGACTAAAGGGATTATTTTTAAAAGCTTTTGTCTTAGTGGCTTTTGGTTTAGCTTTTTCTTATGCTGATAGCATTCAAGAATATATAGATGAAATAAATAGTGTTTATCATAAAATAGGTCTTCAAGGTTTTGGCAAAGGTGCATATGTACAATTAGGAAGCAACGGTAAAATAGACTTAAAAGGTGATTATAAAACTTATAAAGATTTTGAAGAGGCGTTTTATATAGCAGAGTCTATAGCTGGCGTGTCAAACGTAAATCCAGCTTTTAACGTTATAAATGCAAACATTGTAGAAAGGCCGATGGAAGAATGCATAGCTTATTCTATGAAAAATGATGCTTACAAATGTTCGAATATTATAAGTGCTATAAGCAATATTCCAAGTGGAACTAAAAAATTAGCTATCCTGATAGCTGTTGGACAGTTTGAACATAATCATATACCCTATTTATATCCTGGTCCAGAAAATGATGCTAACTTAGTGGCAGATACATTAAGAAAAAAAGGCTTTGCGATAGAAAAGCTATATGATAAAGATGCAACTTTACAAAACGTAGAGAATACAATAAAGAATGCAATCAAATTACTGCCAAATGGATCAACGTTAGTAATATATGCTTCAAGTCATGGTTCACCTGATACTCCCATAGGAGAAACTGGCGTGGTATTGTACAATTCATATTTGGAAATACATAAACATGGAGGATGTAATTATTCCCAAAATCCAAAAACTAAAGAGGCTATGTCAAGAGATATAGTTATAGCTAATGCGGTTGATTCAGCCCAATCTATGTGTTACATAGTGCATAGCTCTCTTTTGATATCAAGAGATGTTTTACCACTTATAGCTCAATCTGGCAAAGACATAAACCTTGTAGTTATAGAGGACATATGTTATAGCGGAGCTACATTTAAAAATCTTATTCCAGATGCTAAAATAGATGATGTCTATGCACCCACCAAACTAGTGGCTGAAAACCTGGTGGGACTAGACCCATATCCTATGATACTTATAACATCCGCATCCGGCGAACAAAGAGCCGAACAAGCAAAAATAAATACGATGAACGGTAAAGTATGTCCAGATAATAGTAAAAACAAATATTGCGTAACTCATGGAATATTTACCTATTACTACTTCACTGGGCTTCCACCTAATGATTATTATCTTTATAAGACTTATAAAAAAGAATTTCCTATAATAGAGGCTACCGGAGGCAGTCTTAAGAAATCTATTAGCGGTCAGAATAATAAAGATAAGACTCAGACACCACTATTTATATCAAATAAGAATTTAAGCGATTTTAAATTCTAGGAGGAGTATTTTATGGCATCAAAACCTCAAGGTTTAGTTCTGGAAGCAGGTAAAAGAGCTGGTATAGAGAACCTCAACTCTGGCTCTGATATATTTGCTGATCCAAAAGCTATTTATGATAAAGAGCAAGAAGGCATAAAGAAATATATAGAGAACATGAAGTACGACAACGAAACTAAAAAGGATATAGTAGACATATGCAAAGATCCCAGCGATGAAAAATCAAAACAAAAGATCAAAGAGATTGCTAACAAGCTTAAAGAGATATATACCGAGAAGTTAGATATCGAGAAGGTTAACAAAATAAGAAATATGGAAAGTGGAATATACAGACAGAAGTTCACACCTAGTAGTAAAATATTTTTATTCCATTTTCTGTATTTTATGACGGTGATGGCAGAAATAGCCATATTAGTAATTATAGGAATTAGTGAGGGGGGGTTTAATCCAGTCATATTAGTTTATGGGCTTTTAATATTACTAGGTTCTTTTCTAATAGGTTATGGCTTAGGAGATATATTTTACAAGAGTGAATTAGGAAAACTTGGTCAGAATGAAAAAAGTTTTGGTATGCACGAGCATTTATCAAAGATATATATCGTTTTAGGCTTACTATTGCTTTTATTTGTAGCGTTTGTAAGAGCTGCCGGATCAGATTCTTTCATTCAAGTTTTTCTACTTACATTATTTTTGGGACTTGTAGCTGCTATATTTGAAGGTACTGCTTGGAGAATGCACAATCTCAATAACTGGGCTATACAAAGACAAGAAGAAGCCATGAGATTGTATGCTTCTAAGCTTCATGCAGAAGATTTTTCCGATGAAAAGTATGAAGGTCACATACTTAACTTAATGAAAGAGATATGTCAAAATAGTTGATGGAGGCGATATGAAGAAAAAACTCTTGCTTACAGGTCTTTTGGCTTTGACTTTGTTATCTTGCGGAGGGCCTAAGAAGACTGTATTGCTTGAAGGTGGCAATGCTTACGATTTACTTCAGCAATACATAAGTAAAACCCATACGAAACCTGGGGATTTAAGAGTAGAAGTTTGGGATGGTAAGAATATCAAAGCATATACGTTGTCATGGCAACAAACCCTAACTGGCGCTGATTATATGACATTATGGAAACAAAAATTAGAGCATGTTAATGCTCTTTATAAACCTGGCTTAGACAAAGAGGCTAAAGCAAACCATTGGGATGTGTATATCTCACCGTTATATTCTTTGGAGAATACAGCTTACAATACTTTGTCTAAGGTTCAAAACGCTATAAATAACGCTGTCAACAGCAATTCTAACAATAACTCATCTAATACTACAGCTAACAACGGTTCTAATAACAGCGCTTGCAACAATCAAGCAGGTTCTGATATAAATCTTGGCTTACAGCTTGTGACTCAAGGAGATTTCAAAGGAGCTAGCAAGCAATTCAAACAAGCTGTAAAAGACGATTCTAAATGTTCTTTGGCTTATCTTAATCTAGCTTCCGCTTATCTTGAAAGGAAAGATTATGATAAAGCTATAGATGTTGCTAAAGAAGGTTTAAAAAACGCCGGTGAGAATAAAGATTTAGAGTATGTGTTAGCTGAAGCTTACTCAGATGATAATAAATTAGACTATGCGGAGGATGCCCTTAAAAAGGCTTTAAAAGATGGTTTCAACGATCCAAACAAATTAGCTCATGACCCAGATTTAGAGAATTTAAGAAAACAAAGAAAAAGTGATTTTTGTGATATTTTAAATAAATATAAGATAGCCATAAAGTATTGTCTCGTATAAATATGGGAGGGTAAATATATGAGTGGAGAACAGTTGTCGGCTTCTACCGAAAAATCAAAAGTTAATATATCCTCCGCCAAGACTTTAGGAGGGATAGGTGCTATACTTGAATTTTTTCTACCTTTTATAGGTTGGATATTAGTTTTAATAAGTATATCTCAAATATCCGGTGCTGTAAAGAATTCAAAAATAATAAAGTCTTACATAATGGGTATTGTATTTGCGATTTTAGGGTTTATAATATCTTTCTTCTTTTTTGTGCCTAGTTTGCTAGCTTTATTTAATGATAATAGTGCAGGTTTTGGATTAGGTGGTATTTTATTCTCTGCTATAATCGCTTATGTATTTTGGATTATTGCCAGTGTTTATATAAGAAAGTCTTATGATATGTTGGCAGATGTTACAAAAGAAAATATGTTTAAAACAGCTGGTACCCTGTTTTTTATTGGGGCTATAACTACATTCGTATTTATAGGTTATATTTTGATTTTTATTAGCGATATTTTCTTGATTGTGGCTTTCTTTTCAGCTCCTAATGAAGTTGAAATAAGTTCTTAAATTTTACATTATTTTTATAAAAGCCCCCACTCTTATTGGGGGCTTTGTTTTTAGTTCCTTCTGTTGCCTGAAAACTCTAAAAACAAAAATAGGATATTTACAAATAAGTTTAGAACATCAAGATATAGTGCCAAAGCTAAAGCTATTGCTGGGGCATTCGGGTCCATGCTTAAAATACGTGCTGTATCGTAGCTCACATATAAGCTAAAAAGCACTGTCGCCACTATGGATATTACAAGAGCTGCCACTCCAGAGTGGAAAAATAAATTTAGCAAACTTGCTACCACTATAGCTATAAGACCAGCAAACAAAAACCCGCCCATTCCAAGGACATTTACCCTAAATACTATTGGCACCAAGCTCATACCTACAAAAGTAGCAGCCGTTGTTACAAGAGCATAAACTATGGCAGTAGGATTTACAGCCAATGCAAAAGAAAGTATGGGGGCCAATGTGAAACCTGTTATGAAGGTGAATACGTTTAGAAGAATAAACCCCGGTAAAGCCATTTCTTTGTTTTGACCTACTATGGATGTGGCAAATACTAACACAAGCTCAAGTATTGCAAACAACCAGAAGTGAGTTGCCACCATCGCTACATGAGAAAGCCCTACCACACTTCCCACTACGGCTGAGGCTATAGAAAAAGCCAACAACCCATATACTTTGCTAAGAAGCCCATAATCCCTTGTCGTTACACTATTAAACCTTTCCATAATACTAAATATAGTAATTTTTTGTGAAAATGCAATGAATGAGATAAAATATTAGATATGATAAGAAGCGTTTTAGAGGCTTTTTAGAGCAATCTTATGACCTATGAATATTCTAATGAACATCACAAAATAAAGCTAGAGACCAACAATCCTATTACAATTAAAAATACAGTGGATTTAATATGATGCTAAAAGAAGGTTTGGCGGAGTTTTTTATACCGGATTTGCCAGATGTCCTATCAAAAGAGATGCCAGTTTTTTATAACCCTTTTATGTCAATAAATAGAGATTTCACAGTGCTTATGTTAAAAGCTTACTCTAAGCTAAAAGCCAAAAAACTTTTTGTAGCAGACCCAATGAGTGCTTCTGGGATTAGGGTTTTAAGGCTTTTAAAAGAAACAGATGTGATAGAAAAAGCATTTTTAAACGATATAAAAAAAGAGGCTATAGAACTATCTAAAAAAAACCTTGAAGGATATCAAAATATAGAGTATTTTAACAAAGACGCAAAGATATTTTTGCTTGAAAACAAAGGTTTTGATTACATAGATTTAGACCCTTACGGAAGCCCTATACCATTTTTAGAGAGCGCTATAAACGCTTTAAAAACAGGAGGTCTTATAGGTATCACTGCTACAGATACAGCATCTTTGTCTGGGTCTTATCCTTTCAAAGCTTTTAGAAGGTATGGCTCTAAACCACTTGAGAGCGAGTTTTACCACGAGAGTGCGTTGAGGATACTTATAAAATCTGTAATAGAGGCTTCTTTTAGGCTTGATGTGGTGCTTAAACCTATATTTGGTTTTAGCTATAGACACTTCCTAAGGATATTTTTTATAAAATTAAAAGGCGTATCAAAAGCCATAGATATATCTACAAGCATAGGTTATATAGGTTATTGTCATAGTTGTAAGTTTAGAGAAAGCTATACTTGTATTCTTGATTTGCCTAAGTTTTGTCCGTTGTGTGGTGATTTTTTTGATTACGGAGGACCTTTGTACATAGGCCCCATTTATGGCGATGAGTTTTTAAACATCATAAAGAATGAAGATTTTACATACTTTCACAAAGATACTGTTAGGCTTTTCAAAACGATTTTAAAAGAAGCTAGCGTAAAATCTCCTTGGTTTTACAAGGCAAATATCTTTGGAAAGGGTACTATGCCAAAGCTAAAAAATATATTAAAAGATTTAAATGCAAAACCCACTCATTTTAGTCCGGAGGGTTTTAAAACAGATTTAGAGTTTAAATATATAAAGGAGTATTTTGACAGATGGGTGTAATGGTATTTTGCTATCATAAGATATTTCCTAAAAAGTCTTACGATGTAGACTTGTCTTTGTTTGAAAAGCATATAAAAATTTTGGATAGCTTTTATGAGGTGCTTAGCTTAGAACGGTTAAAAGCCTACATAGACGGGCTTTATATCCCAAGAAAACCAGCGGTGGTGCTTACTTTTGACGATGGTTATGTGGATAATTTTATATACGCTTACCCTATATTAAAAAAATACAAAAAAAGAGCTATCATATTTCCTATATATTCTAGGCTTTTAAGAGAAGACATAAAAAGACCGACGCTGTTTGATTACTGGGAAGGTAAAGTCTCTTTAAAAGACCTTTATAAACCTATTGGTGCCGGAGAAGCTAACAAAGAGTTTTTTGAAAAAGGTATATCCTATGATTTTCTTAGCTTTGAAGAGTTAAGGTCTATGCTTGATGTGTTTGATGTAGGCTCCCACGGACTTACTCATTCAAAAACTTTCATCTCTTCAAAGCCAATAGCTATTTACAACGGCAAAAACTATCACTATTCTTTGTCTTCTATCTATAAACCTCTAAAAGAAGGGCTTCCCATATACCCATCCAAAAGCGATTTATCACATCCAAAAGCTTTGATACCAACATCAGTTTACGAGCTTTTAGAAAAAAACAAATGTAAAAATCTAATAGAGGTTTATGACAAAAGCCTAAAACTTGATTTTGAAACAGAAAACCAATATAGAGAAAGGGTGAGCTATGAGCTTAAAGCATCAAAGGAAGGTTTAGAAAAAGCCCTTGGTGTGAGAGTTATATCTTTTGCCTATCCTTTTGGAGATATGTCAGACATCTTAAAAGAAGAAGCTTCGAAGATTTTCTATATGGCTTTTAGCACCAAGAAAAAACCAGTTTATCCACATCAAGATAGATACGATATAGGGCGCGTTATAGCTGTAAAAGATATTTTTACATTTATAAAAAATGTTATATACTATCCTACAAGGATATACCGATATTTAAACAAAGGCTCATGATATAATCAAAAAGATGAAAGTAGGATTTGTAAGTATCATAGGAAAACCAAACGCTGGAAAGTCTTCACTCTTAAATGCTATTCTTGGCAAAAAAGTGTCTATAGTATCAAATGTAGCTGGGACTACCCGTATAAGGGTGATGGGTGTTAAAGATTTGGAAGATGCTCAAGTTATCTTTGTAGATACACCAGGATTCATGAAAAAGCCCAAAGACCTTATGGAAGAGTATATGGTGAAAGCTGCCAAAGAGTCTTTAGAAGACGTTGACGTGCTTTTGTTTGTGTTTGATGCCAAAACTGGTATTACCGAAGAAGATTTAAACCTTTTTAAAATCCTAAAACGAGATTACAAAGACAAAAAGATAATAGGTGTTTTAAACAAAATAGATACCATATCAAAAGAAGAGGTTTTAGAACTCATCGAAGACATATCCAAAACCTTTGGCTTAGAAGAAATAGTCCCAGTGAGCGCTTACAAAAATACAAACATAGATGAGCTTTTGAAAACAATAGTAAAATACTTGCCAGAGCAAGAGTTTAAGATGTTTGAATCACAAGAGGACGCTTCTTTGCCTTTGAGACTTCATGTATCAGAGATTATAAGAGAAAAGGTGCTTCAAAGAACTTATCAAGAAGTGCCCCACTCTGTGATGGTAATAACAGATTCCATAGAACCTAGTAAAAACAACAAGGACATGATAGTGATAAAAGCTAGGATTTTAGTGGACAGGGAAAACTTAAAACCTATCATAATAGGAAAAAATGGTCAAAACCTCAAAAAAATAGGTACCGAAGCACGAAAAGAGCTTGAGTTTATACTAGGTAAAAGAGTATTTTTAGAGCTTACAGTGGAGGCTACAAATTGGCGAACAAAACCAGAGTATGTGAAGTATATGGGTTATATGGGTTAAGAAAGATGTTTTTTTGCATAAAATACTCTTTCTAATGTTGTATAAAAAGCCCCTATACCCACTATTAAAAGTCCAAGCTTGTAAAATCCAAAAAATATGGACAAAACAATCACCGCAAAGCGCTCTGTCCTTTCAAAGACTCCCACTGGTATATCTACTCCCAGGCTGTGAGAACGAGCTTTTGTATAACTCACTGTAAAACTAAAAATAAGTGCCAAAAGCCCCAAGAATACGCCTTCTATATCTTGGGCTTTTGAAAAGAAAAGTATCATAGCGCCTATTGGCAAAGCATCGGAAATCCTATCAACAGTAGAATCTAAAAAAGCTCCAAAAGAAGAGCTTTTGCCTGTAAACCTAGCAAGGGCCCCATCCAAAGCATCAAACAACCCCCCTAGTAGAAGCACAATAGCCCCTATGTGGTTGTAGTCTTTGTAGATTAAAAAAGAGCCTATTGATATTACGATTACTCCCGATAAAGATACAGCGTTTGGATTTACGTTGTTGTCCTTTAAAAAAACAACTATTGGATATACAGCCTTTTCAAACGTTGGTTTTAGGCTTTTAACAAAAGAGCTCATTCAAAAACTCTTTTGAATATATAATCCCTGTGTTTGATAAACTCGTATGGGTCCATTATCTTGTCAAGGTCTTCTTTGGTAAGGTATTTTGAGGCTTCTTTATCTTCTAGTAGAGCATCCTTAAACATAATGCCTTCATCCCAGCTTCTCATGGCACATTTTTTTACTATATCGTATGCGCTGTCTCTATCTACGCCTTTTTGCATAAGATAAACAAGCACTTTTGAAGAAAAGTAAAGGCCTTTTGAAATATCCATATTTTTAAGCATTCTCTCTGTATTTACTTTGAGACCTTTTAATATGTATTCAAAAAGCCAAAGCATGTAATCAAGACCTATAAAAGCATCTGGTATTATTATGCGCTCAGCGGAAGAGTGAGATATGTCTCTTTCGTGCCAAAGGGCTATATTTTCAAAAGATGCTATCATATTTGACCTTATGACTCTAGCAAGTCCACATATCCTTTCAGCGTGTATAGGATTTTTCTTGTGAGGCATCGCGGAGGAACCTCTTTGAGATTCAGAAAACGGCTCTTCCATTTCAAGGACTTCCGTTTTTTGATAATGCCTTATCTCTGTGGCAAACTTTTCCAAAGAAGAAGCTATCAAAGAAAGCACACTCATAAGGTAAGCGTGTCTATCCCTATGCACAATTTGAGTAGGTGCTGGTTCTGGTTCTAAACCAAGCTTTTGTAGAGCTATCTTTTCTACTTCAGGGTCTACATTTGAAAATGTACCAACAGCTCCAGATATCTTTCCTTTTAAAACGTCTTTTTTTGCTATTACAAGACGCTCTCTTTGTCTTTTTAACTCGTCGTACCAAGAGGCAAATTTAAGCCCTACACTTATGGGTTCCGCATGCACGCCGTGGGTCCTTCCCATCATGATGTTGTCTTTGTATTTGAAGGCTTTTTCTTTTAAAAGCTCCAAAACTATATCGATGTCTATTATGATGCTATTTATGGCATCTCTTAGCACCAAGCTAAGGGCAGTATCTAAAATATCAGAAGAGGTAAGCCCCATATGAAAATATTTTGAGTATTCTCCAAGCTGATCTCCTATAGCGCTTACAAAAGCAAGTATGTCGTGCTTATATATCTTTTCGTATTCATCTATTTTCTTTTCTACACCTTCATCTACGTAAGCTTTTCTTTGTATGGTATCGTAAGCTTCTTTTGGTATGACACCAAGTTCTGCCATAGCGTATAAAACCGCCAACTCCACTTCTAACCACTTCTTGTACTTGTTTAAATTTGAAAAGATATCCGCCATTTCTTTTCTTGTATATCTTTCTATCATACAAAATATTTTAGCATTTATGGGTTTGTTTAATTTAGAAACTTAAATCTTTAATAGATACTTCAAACTGCTTGTACTCTTTTGGTAATACTATACCAAACTTTTTAAGCCTCTCTTTTACAAATACAAGTTGATATCTTCCATCAAGCCAATAAAGACCAGCTACCGCATCGTCATTTTTTATAAGAGCCTCGTAGCTCATGGCCAAAAAAGGTTTATGAAAAGCTGGTATAGAAGAGTTTGATACCACAATATCAGCCTTGTTGCAATCTAGTGTAAAACTTGCATATCTGAAGTAGAGATAAATGTCTGCCATGCTTACACCATCTTGACATACGATAGGATAAGTTTTCTTTGTAACTATCTTTGCTATTTTCTCTATAAGCTTTGAGATTATGGTATATTTTGTAATTTGATAGGCTATGCTAAAATAAGAGAATATTAATACTATTAATACGAGCCTCATCAGAAAAGCCTCTCAAGACTTATATAAAATGTTGTAGGATAAGCGTTCACGTTGTATAGACTGGCTGGATTCCCATATTGATTGTATGTGATAACAGGTACTTTGTAGGAGCTGTTTAATATGTTTTGAGCTTTTAATGTTATGCTATAGAAAGGGTTTATATTGCAAGTGATAGCACTATCCCACATGTATGTTGCTTTCTCGTTTGCACCAAAATATCCATCAAAAGGACTTCTGTATACAAGCTCATTGTAAAAGTAGATGTTTTTATATCTATCAAAGAGCTTTACAGAAAAACCTTCGTTTGGCGAGTGATAAGCCTTGTTGATCTTGTTTATAAAATAATCAAACTCTAACTTGTTTAAAGCGTTTATATAATAAGTGTTTGAAAGCCAAAACGTGTTTATGTATATAGGAGTTTGCATATTGTAATGTCCATATGGGTAGTTAAAGCTTGGTTCTATTGTATTTTTCATATCTATATAACCATATAAAAATCTAATCTTATCTTTTGAAAAATTATAATCTGTTTCTAGGCTGAGTCCTTTGTATTTTATGTTGTTGAGATAATAAGGACCACTGTATAAAATATTCTGAAAAGAAGGTGGGCTGTAGGTTTTGTAAAGAAAGCCTTTTAGTGTCATGTTGTTTTTTGGTTTTGATATATAACCTATCCGTACCGAATAATCAGAATTCCTAAAATGCCCGTCGTAAGAGTATCTATCGAACTTCAAATCCCCAAGCAAAAGATTTCTTTTGTTTATGCTAAATTGGTCTTCAATATAAACAGTGTAGTAGTTTCTGTGGGTGGGTTTGTTTAAAGAGTTTATAGGTATATTGTTGTAGCTTAAGTTGTCTATATCAAAATTTAAAAGCTGAAAACCAGAGCCTATTATAAGCTTGTTTTTATCTGTTGTAAAAGTTTTTAATATATTTCCAGAGTATTTGTATATATCCATATCTAAATTGTAAAAGATAGGAATATCCCCTTGATTTAAGGCGTATGGTATGTAAAGAGGAAAACCAAAAGAGTTTTTAAAATTATCTTTATGCTCTAAATCTATGCCAAAATGAAGTTTTAGGCTTTTATCAAAATAATCTGTAAAGGATATGTAAGCATCCTGGTC
The DNA here is from genome assembly GCF_054656715.1 of Hydrogenobaculum acidophilum. Taxonomy (NCBI): domain Bacteria; kingdom Pseudomonadati; phylum Aquificota; class Aquificia; order Aquificales; family Aquificaceae; genus Hydrogenobaculum; species Hydrogenobaculum acidophilum. The sequence continues at coordinate 163,935 of NZ_BAAHXP010000001.1, read as the reverse complement.
TTTGTTTATACCACCCACTGGATTTGAAAACTCATCCCCTACAAATACATTTTGCTTTGACCTAACAGCGCTTATGTCAAGATGCCAATTTGAAAAATGCTTGTATCCTTTGTGGTTTAAGTTTAAAAAAGCGTATTGTTTAAAGGCGTTTCTTGAATATTGTAGATTTTGTATGTTGAATTTTGGTAAGTTTTCATAGGTTTGATCGTACATAAAAGAATAAGAAAACGATTTGCTTATTGGGTTCGCACTAGAAAACCCAACATTGTAGCCACCTCTTGAGTTAAAAGTAACTCTTAAAGATGATATGTTTTCTCTTGATGGCTTTTTGGTGTATATCTTAATAATCACAAGTTTCGGCGTATTGCCAAGTATTACAGAGGCTGGACCAAAGTATATTTCTATGTGGTCAACGTCTTTTAGAGGATAATCCGCATAAAGGCTAAAGTCCCCATTAAAACCAGAGTTTACAAGATGGTCGTTTATATAAAGTGCAAATTGGTTGTGATAATCATAAGAAAACCCGCCTAAAGTTAGAGAATAGTTTCCACTTTCATTGGGGCCGTAGTTAAATATTGGTATAGATTTTAACACATCCTCAAGGGTGTAAGCCTGCATTCGTCTTAAATCTTGTTATGATAATCCAATGTCCTAAGCTTTCTTTTCTTGTTTGGTAAGATAAGTCTGATTTTTGATTGTAAATAGATAAAAGCTTGTTTATACTTTGGCTAAAGCCTAACGATGCACTAAACCAAACGCAAAATAAACTACAAAGAAATAGCTTTTTTATCGTCATAAACCTCTATTCTATCCCTACCGTTTCTTTTTGCCTTATAAAGTGCTTCATCGGCTTTTTTAACCGCTTCCTCTAAGTTTTTAGCTTTTAGACATACGCCCATGGATACAGTTAGCTTGATGATGTTATTGCCTATACTTAAGTCTAGAGATTTTATCTTTATTCTTATCCGTTCCAGTGTTTTTAAACAATGCTCTTCCTGTTTACATTTTAAAAGTATCAAAAATTCTTCTCCGCCCCATCTTAAAACAAAATCCTCCTCTCTTATTGAACTTTTTATAGTCTTGGAAACCTCCATTAATACAATATCTCCAGCATCATGACTATACGTATCGTTTATTTTTTTGAAAAAATCAATGTCTAGCATAGCGACTATATATTGTTCCTGGCGGTTTTTTATATCTTTAAGCAGTTTTCTGTTTGGCAAACCAGTAAGTTCATCCAGATAAGACTCTTTCTTGTAAGCTCTTGTTTTTAAAAGCAAAAATACTATTATTGCTAAAAATACTATAGAAATTATATTTATAAACAATATTGTCAGCTTTGTTTTTTCTAAAGTATTTTTTAAAGATTTTAGCGTTGTAAGTTTATAGTCTACTACTATCAATGCTCTATAAGGTTTGTTGTTTATCAGAACATCCAAAGGATAGTATAACGAAAATCCTACGTTTTCTATGGTGTCGTGGTATTTTGTGTAAGGTGTTTTTGTCTTTATCGCTTTTAGTATGATATCCCTCTCGTTGTCCGCTGGCATAAATACTTTTGGATAAGTGTAGCCGTGTTTTGGCAAATCTTCTACGCTATACAATACACCGTTTTTATAAACGAGCACAAAAATCCTTTGCACATCTTTTGATATTAAAAGCGGCAGATAATTATCTAGTTCTTGATATGGTTTATTTTGTGTTTTATTGGCAATGTTTGAAATAGTTGATTCAGTTTGATTGTAAATTATGTTTATTATAGACCTCGACATATTTAACTCTATTTCGTGAAGCTGGTATGATGTGAATAATATAGCTAACGCTATAATGATTATATAGAACCGCTCTAGCCCCTCTTTTTTTAACATAAGAATATTTTAACATGAATATATGGTGTTTTTATAATATCAAAATATATTACACAAAACTCTAGTACGAAGGTAAGTAATTGCTAATATAATAGTATGTATTAGTCCCAGAATAGTTAGTTATGTATTGGCAAGAGCTGTTTATAGAAAATCCATGGTCCATAGCGGTATAAAAATCGTTTTGAGTGGGAGTGTTGGTAACTATTATGCATACGTTAGAGGATGGTTCTTGACTGTAAGAGCTGTTGTAGTTTAAAAAGTTTTGGAATGTATCTTCGTAGACTATTATTTTGTCTGATATATTAAAATATGAATTTGGTATATTTGTACCTGGATTTAACACCACAATATAGTTTGAATTTTTCGATTTTATATAGCTATACAAACTTGAATAGTAATTGTAGTTATTTGTGCTTACGTTGTCTAGGAATATACCATCTATATTGGGATAGAATGAAAACCAATTACTTATTTCGCTTTCTACATTTGATATGCTGTTGTTAGCATAGTTTGTATCAACATAGCCAAGCACATAAAAACCTTTTGACTTTAAATTGGTTATAGCATTTGTGAAGTTAGGGTCTACCGAACTACCAGGACCATTTGATGGATTTACTATGACATAAACTTTCTTGTTTGTATTAAAATTATATAGCGTCTGCCACTCATTAGCATATTGTCCTATAGGATAAGAGTATAAAGGTATTATAATATCTTCAACGCTGGTTGGCAACGGGTTAGAACTTGTGGTATTGCTGCCGTTTCCGCTAGAGGCTCCACAAGAGTATATTGTAAATATGAAGCCTATTAAGACAAGTATTGATAATCTTGATTTCATAATATTTTTATTATAGCTTATTTTGTAATAATATCACAGAAAAATACTTCTATAACCTATTATAATATTGACATGAAAATGAGAAAATTTTTTTTATTTGTATTAATAGACATAAGTTTGTTATTTTATTCCTGTGCTGGGACTATTAAAATATATGATAAAAATACGACTAGTGTTTGGAATAAGAATAATGTTTATGCTGTGCTGCCTTTCATAAATTACACAGAAACACCACAAGCGGGGAAAAGAGTGGCATCTTTACTTTATGCTATTATGATTAGTAAAGGTTATAAAATCAAAGACAATGTTATGTACCTAAAATCTAAAAACCTACGAAGTATGGAAAAAAAAGCTTTTAAGCATGGTGCTAATTATGTTGTGACTGGCACTGTCAATGAATATAGGTACAAAACCGGGATAGATGGACAGCCCGCTGTGAGCATAAGCCTTTTGGTGATTAACAAAGATAACAAGGTAGTTTGGAGTAGCACAGGTGCTAAAACTGGTTTTATAAATAGTTCTCTTGGAAAAATAACCACAGAGTTACTAGAAAACATGGTCCCATAGACGATAATAAAATATATGAACTTTATTTTTGAAAAGCTTTTAAAGAAAAGAAATTCTAACTCTAGCTTAAAATTCAATGCCTTAGCTTCTAACAAAACTGAAACCCCTCTTATCATAATATTTTTAGAAGTTTTTGTATTTACAGGTTTATATGTTTTTGTTGGATTTTTGTTTAATAAGAACGATGTTTTATTTATAAATTCTAAAACGAATCCAATTCCTCTATTGGTTTTAGCTGTTACTCTTTACTACGGGGTTCAAGCTGGGTTATCGCTTATATTTCTGGTGTTTGGTTTAAATTTCTTTCTTTATGAAAGTATAAATTTCCGGTATCTTTTATGGAATACAGTTTTGATGTTGATAGCCAACGAGTTCAGGTACTATTGGCAGAAAAAGATAGATATTGCAAATATAGAACTGTATACCACAAAAGAAGCTTTAGAAAGATTGAGAAAGAATTTTTTCTTGCTAAACTTATCTCATAAAGAACTTGAAAATTACTATGTAAGGAGACATTATAGCTTAAGAGATATAATGAGCTTATTAAGGCAAAAGGCTTATAGTGATATTAATATTAACATATTATTTAATTTTTTATTGGATATTTTATATCATCATTTTACCCTAAGAGAAGGGTGTATATTAAGGATAGATAGCAATAGCAATATTGATATATTGGCTAGCAACACTAACTGTGATGATATAAAGACGGATAGTTTATTTATAAAAGCTTTAGAAGATAAAGATAGTTTTTATATGCCTATTACAAAATTAGAGGACAATCTTGACACCAAAATATTAGCAGTGGTTTGCTATGAAACAAACGCCTGGCTTTATACCCTTTGTATAAAGGATATAGCATTCACCTATTTGCAAGAAGAGATAATGGATTATATGAGAATCTTGCTAGGCTATATGGCAGAAGATGCTGAATTTATAGAAACTGCATCAAGAGAGAAAATTAATATTGTGTGTTCAATGGATTTTACAAAGGAATTATTTTATAGCAAAAAACTCTATAACGATTATAAAATTGAGTCTTATATTTGTGTATTAAAATCAAGCTCGGATAAATCTTTGGATATCCAAAAAAAGATTAGAGGTTCTGATGTTTTTTGCTTTAAAAAAGAGGATGATGCTTATTATTTTTATATCTTGCTTTACTTTACAACTAGGTCTGGTGTGGATAAATTCATAGAAAGACTAGGTATAAACAACTCAGATTTAGAAATAAATGGGATATATCCGGTATATGAGTATGCTTTATAATATATTTTTTGTTTTGTCTGTTTATATAATACTTAGTTTTATATGTGCAGCGTTGTTTGTTTTATTAGCTCCAAAAAGGTTTGATAAAAAAGTAATTGATATTTTAATGTTGTTTTTGCTTAATCTAACATTGGGTCCTATTTTTTCCATTTTATCTTTAATTTTGGCAATAGCTTTAAACATGCAAAAACCTTTGCCGGATTTCGCTAAAGTCAAGGCTAATGTTAAAGATTGGGAGATAGAAAAAAGGCCAGTTGGCGAAAAAGCTTTATCTGGGACTAATGTTCCTACTTCGGCTTTGTACGCTATATTAAACAACAAAGATGTTAGGTTTGTAAGAGCTATAAAATCTGTTCTGTCTTCTGAAAATGATGAAAATAGGTTGTTGGCTTTTGGATATTTACAAAGAATTGAGAAGGAATATTTTGATACCCTTAAAAGATTAGAAGATATTTATAATAAAAGCCAAAATATAATTATAATGAAAAAGATCGCGATAACTATATGGGAAATGCTTCTTTTTGATATAGTGGAAGACGATTTGAGACCTTTGTATCACCAAAGATGTAAAGAGATTTTGTTGGATTTGTCTAGCAAGTTAGATAATGATTGGATTATATTTTATATTTTAGGAAGAATTTATTTGATAGAAAAAAAATACGAAGATGCTTTCTTATGTTTTGAGAAAGCTTTAGACTTAGCTGTAGATAAATCAAGGGTAATGCCTTATCTATTTGAAGCTCTTTTTTATCAAAAAAGATTTAAGGATATTAAAAAATACTGTGAAAAGTATAAAGACGATAAGATTATCTCTGTAAACATTGTTTCTAACAATATTATTAGTTTTTGGTGCAAATGATATGATAGATGTTCTTATTATTGCAGAAGGAACTTACCCTTATATCAGTGGTGGAGTTTCTACATGGATACATCAACTAATAACTAGCATTGAAGATATGCAATTTGGAATTTTGTTTTTAGGCTCGAGAGAAGAAGATTATAAAGATGTAAAGTACAAATTGCCAAAGAATTTAACATATTTTAAGAAAATTTTTATCTTTGAAGATGATAACTTTAATAACTATAGAAAATCACACGGTTGTAAAGGTAATCCGGAAATATTTATGTCTTTATTTGAAGAAAATATAAAAGATTATGACAACTTTCTAAATCCTGATTTTTACAAAAAGGATTTCCCCTACGAATGCTTCTTGCAAAGTAAGAGTATATATTATTTTATAGAAAACCTGTATCAGAAGCTTAGTTATAATCTGCATTTCTCAGATTTTTTTTGGACCATAAGGAATGTGCTTACACCTCTTTGGAATATTTTCAATGAAATTGATGATGTTTTTAATGAAGAGATATCTTTGGTGCATAGTCCTTCCACTGGTTATGCTGGAATGTTGGGAGCCTCTATAAAGCAAAAGATGAATATCCCTTTTATATTGACGGAACATGGTATTTACACTAGAGAAAGAAAAATAGATATAGTTCAGGCAAAATGGGTAAAAGAGTTTCCTATGTTTTATAATTATTACGATTTAGACCCTTTGAAGAGAGTTTGGACTGATTTTTTTACAAACCTTGGTAAAATATCCTACGATAAAGCTGATAAAATAATTTCTCTGTATGAGGGTGCTAGAAAAGTACAAATATCTTTAGGTGCTAAACCCGAAAAAACATTAGTAATACCAAACGGTATAGATGTGGATAAACTAGCCAGCTTAAGAAAAGACAGTATCCCAAAAAGAATAGCATTTTTGGGTAGAGTTGTCAAAATTAAGGACGTTAAGACACTTATAAAAGCTTTTAAAATATTGAGTTTAAAAGCTAAAGACGTAGAGTGCTGGATAGTGGGACCAGAAGATGAGGAACCAGATTATGCCAAAGAATGTAGAGAGCTGGTAAAAAATTTTGATTTAGAAGATAAAGTGATATTTAAAGGTTTTATGAACATAAAAGATTTATTCCCTCATGTTGGGCTGGTCACTCTTACCTCTATAAGCGAAGGTATGCCTATGGTTATACTGGAGAGTTTTGCTGCTGGTATCCCTTTTGTGGCAACAGACGTAGGCTCTTGTAGACAGTTGATAGAAGGCGGTCTAAACGATGAGGATAGAGCTATAGGTCCAGCTGGGTTTGTAACAAAAGTTGGTGATGCATCTGCTTTAGCGGAAAGTTATTATAAAATTCTTTATGACGAGCCTCTTTATAAAGCTTTTCAAAAAAACGCTATAGAGCGGGTAGAAAGGTTTTATACTAAAGAAAATATGATAAAGAGTTACAAAGATTTGTATAATGAGTTAATGGAATCTTATGGCAGGCATAGGCTTTCAGCTTAAGAACTTAATAAGCAACAAATCTATTAGTTCCAAGCTCTTAGCGTTTGGATATTCTGTGGCGCTTAGCTCTGGAAATTGGCTCATAAGTATAGTAATTGTATTCATATTTTCCAAAATAGCATTGCTGATGGGAGGCAATAAGGAAGCTGTATATGATTTAAACGTTTATATCACAAATGTTTTAGCTTTAGCGTTGATATCTTCAGGATTTTTCCAGTTTGAGTATACAAGATTTGCCTCAGATAGAATATTTGAGAAAAAACATAATCTAATAATTCCAAACTATTTTGGTGCTTTATTTATTGTCGCTATTATAGGTTTTGTTTTTGGAGCTATGCTTGGATATTATTTCTTTTGGGATTATAGCAAGTTAATATTTTTATTGTTTGCTATCACAGTAGCTATATCTTCCTGCGTTTTCTTGTCATCTGCTCTTTTGACGGGACTAAAAAGTTTTCGTTATATACTGTTTAGTTTTATTTTTAGCTATCTTTTCCTTGGTATTTCTATATTATATTTTAAAAATAATTTTTTATTCTTGATCTGCAATTTTTATTTGTCTCAAAATATGCTTTTTTTCATGCTTTCTTACAAAGTGGTTAAAGAATATTACTCTAACGATTTATTTAGATTTGATTTTTTAAAAAAGCCAAACAAAAGAATACTAATATTTACTGGGTTTTTATATTATATCGGTGTATGGATAGACAAATATCTATTTTGGTTTTCAGAGGAAACTTCTAAAAAGGTGATTGGAAACATGACATCCTCTCCATTTTATGATATACCTATTACGCTGGCCTATATCTCTTTGTTGCCTGGTATATCTGCTCTGTTCTTGTATACAGAGACAGAGTTTTTTGAGTATTACGATTTATACTACTCTGCGGTGAGAGATTTCGGCACATTGGAAGATTTGTATTACTTTGCAAATATGCTTATAAGCGCCGTAAGAGATTTAATATTTTCTGTAATGCGTATTCAAATAATATTTGATATTATTATAATATTGGCTCAAGACAAACTTTTTTTAAAACTCCTTAGCATACCAAAAATTTACCTTTCAGAAATAGATATAATGATAATAGCTGCTACCATTCAGCTGTTGTTTATAATATTGTTTAGCGTTTTTTCTTACTTTGATTTGATGAAAAACCTTCTTAAAATTAGCCTTGTTTTTTTATTGACAAATTTTTTGTTTACCTACATCTCTATTAGAATGGGACCTTATTATTACGGTTATGGGTTGTTTTTTGCTAGTGCTATATCTTCTTTGTACGCAATTCATTTGTTGAGGAGGTTTTTAGATGAGATTAATTATTATACTTTTGTTCATAGTGGTAAGCTTTAATATATCTTATGCATTATCAAATCCTCAGTGCGTTATGGTTTATTACGGTGATAAAGATGTTCCTTTAGATGTTTTACACGCTTATAACATGGTAATCACCAATCCAAATGCAAAGTTTGTGAAGAAAATAAGGATGCTTTTTTATGAAAAACATCTTCCAAAGTTTGTAGGGTATTTAAGTGTAGGTGAGCTAGATAGAGGTAATCATTTTTACGGTGAGCTTAAGACTTTTGCTATTGGTAAAAACAAAATGTGGCATTCAAAGATTTTGGATGTTACCAACAAACAATACCAAAGATTTTTAGTAAACGAAGAAGCAAAATATATATTGAAGAATGGTTTTGATGGCTTTTTCCTTGACACTTTAAATTCTTACAAGTTGGTAATACCAAAAAAAGATTGGAAGCCTTACCAAGAAGCTATTATACATATAGTAAAAGCTCTCAGGAAGAAATATCCAAACAAGCTAATTATAGTAAATAGAGGTTTTAGCGTATTTGACAGTATAAAGCCCTATATAAATGGAGTGCTGGTGGAGAGTCTTTTTAAAGGTATAAATGCTCACAAGGATTACGTGGATACTCCAAAAAATATTACAAAAGAACTTTTAGATATACTATCTCATATAAAAGATTCTGGTGTGCCAGTAATAGTGTTAGATTATTCTAACAACAAAGAAGAAGCAATGAAAGATATAAATAAAATCAGCTCTTACGGATTTATACCTTATGTATCAAATTACAATCTGAACAAGTTAGGATATTCTATGTGTAATCCGGTAAGAAGAAATATAATTCTTCTTTATGATAAAAATACTAGCGGCATAAGACAAAACGCTTTTATAAGCAACACAATTCAGCCTATACTTGAGTACCTTGGGTATGTTCCTTTTGTATACAATGTAAACAACGAAAGATTACCATCTTTAACAAACACAGGTTTTAAAGCTATTGTAAGCCACTATATAAAAATAACCCATCAAGACTACTTTGAAGATTATGTGTCTAAAGCTTTTGAAAACGGTATTAAGCTTTTCTTTATAAATAAGATACCCTTGAACGATGATTCTTTTTTAGATGAGCTTGGTGTTAAAAAATTACATAACGATTCTTCTAAACTCTCTGGATTTGACGTATTACACAAAGCGCCTGGTTGTGGCTATGAAGCCCCTTTAATATTAGAATATTCTCATCATCTTTATAGTGCTAATGGTGATATTTTGGTAAAAGCTAAAAACCAAGACGGTGAAGTTTTTACGCCTTTTGTTTTAACTAAGTGGGGAGGATTTGCTCTAAATGGTAGTTTTATAAATTTTAACGGCTTGTTTGTCTATAACCCTTTTAAGGTTTTTAAAAAGCTTTTAAAGCCAAACTTCCCAGCGATGGATTATACTACAGAAAACGGCGCTAGGATATTGATTGCCTTTGTAGATGGTGATGATTTTCCAGGGCGCTCAGAAATAGATACTCAAAAAACCACTGGGCAAATACTATACGATAGGATATTAACTCGTAAAAAATACGACATACCTATTTCTATATCTTTGATAGCTGGGGATATATCTTCGCACGGTAGATATCCTGACAGGTCTTTAGAGCTAAAGCGGATTGCCAAAAGAATATTTAAACTTCCAAACGTAGAACCAGCAAGCCATACATTTTCTCATCCTTATCACTGGAGAAAAGTATTAAAACAGCCCAATGCTCCGAGGATGAGGATTATGATACCTGGATATAAGTATAGTCAAAGGTATGAGATATTTGGCTCTATAAATATACTTGATAAGCTTGCCCCTCCTGATAAACCAGTAAATCTTTTACAGTGGAGCGGAAATGCTGATCCTGATAGAAAAGCCATTCTTATGACTTATAAAGCCAAAGTTTACAATATAAATGGAGGCAACACCGTAATAGATGAAAAACACAACTTTTTAAAATATATAAGCGGTACTGGCGTTAATTTTGGTGAGTACTTTTATCAAGTTTACGCTCCTATACAAAATGATTTTATATATACACATGGTATGAAAGTGCCATGGGGTTTTTTGAATGTAATCCAAGCGTTTAAGCTCACTGATAAACCAAGAAGGATAAAACCATTAACTATATATTATCATTTCTACGCTGCAGATACTAGCGCTTCCTTAAACTCCTTAAAAAAAGTGTATGATTATGCTTTGTCTAAGCATCCTATACCTATGTTCCCTTACCAATATGATAAGATTGTGCTTGATGCAAGAGAAACCGCTATTATAAGAGTTAAAAATGGTTTTATAATAAAAAACAACGGCTATGCTAGGACTTTGAGAGTGCCTATATCATGGGGATATCCCGATTTAAATAAGTCTATTGGTGTAGTGGGCTATTCCGATATAAATAACAAAAGATATATCTATCTGGATGGATCTGGTGATTACAAGCTTGTTTTTACAAAAATACCTCAAAACTTGTATCTTATTTACGCCAACGGAATAGTGAAAAAATTTAAAAGGAAAAACGGTAGCATGCTTATAGTTTTTAAAAGTTATATTCCGCTTTTAGCTAAAATAAAAGCCAAATACTGCAAGTCAAGCGATGTAAAACTTTACGATGATGGTGGTATTTGGATTGTAAAAGGGAGAAAAGATTTTAAAGGTTATGAGAAATCAGAAGTTATTTGTAAATAAAGTTTTTAGTTACAAAGAGATTTTTGGTTTACTTGTTTTTATCGTATTGATAGCTTATATTTTATTCCCTGAGCACTATATACTTGAAACTCTAAATAAATTTAACATAGGCGGAAATTATATAAAAAAATTATATATTGAAAATCTTATAAAACATCACGAAATAAGCGATGACATCTTAGAAAAGATGTTGCTTTACTATATCAAAACTTATAAATATAAAGAAGCTAAAAGTTTGCTGTTATCTGTCAAAAAAGGACATTATAATTTGAAAATTTTGCCGCTTTTAGAGTATTATATACTAAAAGAAGAGTATTTTTCTATCAAAGACTCTCAAAAAAGGGCTTTGATAAGAGAAAAGATGTCAAAAGATTTGATAGACTATATGAGAAAAAATCCCACAATAGACGCTATAACAACAGTTTATGGAGAAAGTTTAAGAATGGATTTAAAACAAGCACAAGCCTTGGCGCTTTATAAATTAGCATATTATACAAATGATATAAACATTATAAAAAAAGCAATAGCTATGGCTATATATTTAAACGACAAAAAAGAGCTTAACGTTTTAATAAACAAACTTATGAGGATGAAAAACAAAACAAACAAAGAAAAAATTCTAATATATGATATATGTAGTTATCTAAATTATGGCGCTTGCGTATCTAAATATTTTCAAGAATTAGAAAAAGATAAATCCTTCATAAAAAATCACTATAGCGATATTATAATGAACTATGTGAAAGCTCGCGATATAAAGGGTATAGAAAATACCATAAGTTTACTGCCGCAAAGCTTGAAGATGAAAGCTATAGAAGAAAGCATTACCTTCTCCATTTGGAACAAAGATTATAGCTTAGCAAAGCTTCTTATATTAAGGTATATTCATTTTTCTAAAGAACCAGACTTTGTAAATTTTATGATAAAAAATGCTATTGCCACAGGTGATTTGGCATTTGAAAAAAGAGTAGGTAGTGAGGTGTTAAAGCTTTATGAAAAATAATATATACAAAAAATATATGTTTTTAATAATTGCTTTTATTGTTTTGTTTACGAATTTATCCTTTTCTAAAGAGTATTTTTTAAAAATAAAAATAAACTTTAACCCTCCGGAAAAACACAAAGATAAACATATAAAAGTGATTCATATAAAACTAAAAGAAAAAAAGGATAAAAATGTTTTACAAATTAAAAAGCCAACATCAGAGAAAGCGAAAAATAATATAGAAAATGTTCATAAAGTTGGCACATCTACTGTAAAAAAACATAAAAATGTTGTAAGTAATTCTACTAATTTTGGTTATCAGAAAAGCCAAGAACAAAGTGAAAAAATCCTATCAAATATAAAAATACCACAGGATAAAGAGCTATTGAAAAATCTTACAAATCTATTCCTTGCTACAGGTGGTACCCAAAAAGCAAAAATTATATTAGAGAAAGCAATAAAGTTTTATCCTAACGATAAAAATTTTTTAAAAACCTACGCAAACGTATTGCTTTGGACTAACGACCCTTACGATGCTATTGGTATTTACTATAAACTTTTTAGACTGACTCATAATGATAAGTATGCTGTTAAGACTTTTAAAATGGCCATTGCATTTCATAGATTTGATGTAGCTTATAAGCTTATCCCTTACGTAAAAGGCAGAGTGCCTAAAGATGATATAAGCTATGCTTATCTAGGAGCTGGTCGTATAAACAAGCTTATAAACTTTTTAAAGAATCAGGATGACGAAAAATCTTTAAAAGAACTTATATATATCCTATATCAAAAAGGCGATTTGCACGGTGTTATAACCTATGTAGATAAGTTAGAGAAGGAGTTTGGTATAGATGTAAATTTAGAGCTTTTAAAGGCAAATAGCTATTATTATCTTAAGGATTTTAAAAAAGCTCTACATACGCTTGTAAAGTATAAAAGGCTTGTGCCTACAAACGATAAACATTATTGGAAAACGCTTAGTTCTTTAGCTTTTTATATGAGAGATTATAAAGATGCTCTCTATGCATCCCTAAAAAATATAAAATCTGGAAATGGAGATGACCAAGATTACGATATAGCGTCTTTTATACTAGAGAATACAAATCCAAAAATGGCTGTAGACATAAGTTTAGAAGGTTGGGAAAAAACTCACAAGAAATTTTTACTTCTTAGGTTTATGTATCTTGCTTTAAAAACCGGCAATTATAAATTAGCTTTAGACTACATTGATAAATTGCCTAAAAAAGAGCTAGACCATCTTTATAAAGATGAGGATTTTGACATGCTTTATTCTTATTTGTTGTATAAAGATAAAGATTTCAGAAAGTTTTTTGCTTTCTCTGATTTTATTTTGAGCCACAGATTTAACGATAATTTTTTGGCTCAATACATATATTTGTTATATGATATAAAAAATACAAAAAGGATAAAACAGGTTATAAAAGAATATAAAGCCTATGAGTCACGCAAAGACCTTCGTACCCCTTTTGCACTTTTGTATGAATATCTTCAGGATGGTAAAAAAGCCCTTAGCTTAATATATCCTCTAAGAAAAGAACATCCATCGTTGTACTCTGATGTTTTATACCTTTATGGCTATACCCAGAGGTCAAAACATGTAAGATATAAATATTTTAAAAGTATGAATGAAAAACTTAGCAAAAATCATAAACTCATCGATAATAAAGAGTTTTTGAGAAGATATTTGAGTTTAGGTTATGATTTTATACCACCAAACAAGTTTAACGAGCTTTTATCAAAAGCCAAGAAATTGCTTCCAAAACAAAACTACGAAAACATATATCTTTCTTATCTAATAGGAAGAGGGTATTACGATAAAGCTCTAAAAGAACTTAAAAATTTAAATAACCCAAAAGGATGGGAGCTTCTTAGCTTTGCATTACACGATTACGACACTTACTTTATGTATAAACTTCTAGAACATAAAATAGAACAGCTTCCTACTAGAGATAGGGTCCAAGCTCTGGTAAAAGTAGGGCAAATAAGAAAAGCAATAGTGTATGCTTATAAAGGATTGGATCAAAACCCGATGGATAGAGAACTCTATAAGCAATTTAGAGATTTGAGCTGGCAGTATGAAAACTCTATACACTTAAAATCCCAATACTACTATTCTACCCCTATAAACTATTTTAACAGTAGTGTACGAGGTAAAAACATAATAGGAAATAGTTTTTATTTAAAGTATAGCTTCAATGATATAACACCTATCCATTTAAACAAATCTTATTATCTTTATGCACCAAACTTTACGGATTACAATTTATCTTTGGAAAAACTCTTTGATAGGGGATTTGTTGATTTAAGTATAGGTGCTTTTAAAGGCATAAAAGATAACCCTTATGCTCTTTTTGATGTATCTTATAAGCTGTACAATTTAACCTTAAATGAAAATGCTTATTACGATAGACCCTCTTACAACGAAACTAGCTATCTTTTGTTTGGTGGTATGGAAAGGGGCTTTACATCTAGGTTAAATATAAGATTGGATAATTCTCAAAGCTTTGATATGTTGGGCTCTTACAAAACATTTTATTCCCAAGATAAATTTTATATTGGTGGTGGTGAGGAATACAACGTTGATTACTTTAAACAATTCAAAGAGGACTATCCTGATATAGCGTTAAGAGTCTATTCTTATGGTGGTAGTTATTCTAAAAGCTCAAATGATTACAAAAGTCTTTTGCAATATCTATATCCTAACGCAGCATACGTTCCATCAAGCTTTATTACTTCTGGTATAAACCTGCTAATAGGTTATAAAAAAAGATACGAATATTCTCATTTTTGGTATCCTTATCTTAGTTTAGACTCTAACTACACAAACAACAATACTATAGGTTATGGTATAAGTGGCGGAATAGGTGGGCCAATGCTTGGGCAGGATAAATTAATATTTTTCATAGACTATGAGAAAATAAACGGCGGTTTTAAGGAGAACGTATTCAACGTAGGTCTTTCCTATAAGAGGATATACTAGCTACCAACATTTACATATGCGTTGTAGGTTAAACATCCAAATAATACCCTCTTTGATACTGATTTGGTATCTCTACATTTATATTTCTAGACATGGCCCATTTTATAGGAAGGTATGGCTCTTGTAAGAAAAGGCGTCCTATAGCTACAAGGTCTGCTCTTTTGTTTTTTATAATCTCGTTGGCCATATCAAAAGATGTAATACCGCCTACCGCCATGGTTGTTATATTTGCTTCCTTTTTGATGGTTTCTGAGAAAACTATTTGATGAGCTCTATAATAATCGTTTGGTGGTGCTCCAAGGGCTATACCACCAGAAGAGCAGTCTACCACATCAACGTCTTTGGTTTTTAAGATTTTGGCAAGAGCTATAGAATCTTCTAAACTCCAACCTCCTTCTACATGGTCTGTTGCCGATATTCTTACAAAAAGAGGCATCTCTTTTGGTATTGTAGCTCTCACTTTTTCTACTATTTCTATTAAAAGCCTAATACGGTTTTCAAAAGTCCCGCCGTATTCGTCTGTTCTTTTGTTAGTAATAGGTGATAAAAACTCGTTTAGAAGATATCCATGAGCCGCATGTATTTCTATAGTATCAAATCCTGCTTCTAAAGCTCTTTGGGTAGCTTTTACAAATTTTTCTATTAGGCTTTTGATATCATCTTTGGTCATTTCCTTTGGTATTTTCCAGTTGTCGGCAAAAGGTATTGGGCTTGGAGCTATTATCTCAAGCTCATCGTCATAACCAAACTTTTCAAATTTATCCCAAGGCCTCCCACCTAAAGCTTTTCTCCCAGCATGAGCTAATTGTATGCCTACTTTTGCCCCAAAGCTATGGCATATATTTACTATACGTTTAAGACCTTCTATATGCTCATCCTTGTATATACCTAAATCTTGCTTTGATATCACACCTTCTTTTGATATTGCACAAGCTTCTGTAAAGATAAGACCGGTACCACCCGCTGCTCTTGAGCCATAATGCGTTATGTGAAAATCGTTTACAAAACCATCTTCCGAAGAATACATACACATAGGAGACATAACAATACGGTTTCTTAAAGCCAAAGACCTAACTTCTATCGGTGTAAAAAGGTTTTCTTTCATGTTTTTAAGTTTATCACATTAAAAAGAAATTTAAAAGGATAGAGATTATGAAGATAAGATGAATTTGTCAAATAAATATTATGATAAAGAGCATGGGCCTGGAAGGACTCGAACCTCCAGCCGGACGGTTATGAGCCGTCTGCTCTGCCTTTGAGCTACAGGCCCTAATCAAGTATTTAGTGGCGGAGCAGACGGGATTCGAACCCGCGACCTCCGACGTGACAGGCCGGCGTTCTGGGCCGGCTGAACTACTGCTCCAGCCATCTAGATATTATACTATAAACTGTAAATTTTGTCCATCTCAATTAATTTAGCTTCTTCAATAACTTTTGAACGATTGGCCGGTGGTATAGAGTTTATATCTATATTTGGTTTTAGGTTTTTAAGATGAGAAAGATACTTTGCTATACGGTTCATCACCTCTACGTTGCCTTCGGTGGCAAAAAGGGCTAACTCTTCCAAGTCAAAAGGTTTTAAGAGTGTATAAAGCTCTGATGGTTTTTTGGCTTTTAATATTTGTGATATATGTTGTTTTATATTAATGTTAACAAATTTGTAAACAAAAGCTGGTGCGCTCATGCCTTTTAATATCTCTTCCAAAGAAGGTGCATCTTTTATCAAAAGCCAGAAAAATATCCAAGGGGCCCCTTTGAAAGGTTCTTTGCACTCTAACACATACCAATCAGAGAACATTTTAAGATTTTTAGACTTTTCTTCTATATAGATATAATCTGGTTTATACCCAAACAAAGATTCTATAATGTTATATTTTTTGTAAGCTTCAAGAATGCTTTCAAAGTCTTTTTCTTGAAGTACTATCTTAAGCTCGTTGAATATCCTTCCTTTTGGAGCGTATTTTAGCATATTTTTTTGTAAGGCGTCTTCTAAAAGCCTTTTGGTATCTTTTGAAAATTTGAAGCTTAACTTTGCTTCAAACCTTATAGCCCTTAGTATCCTTACCGGGTCTTCTATAAAACTAAGGGGATGTAAAACCCTTACAATCTTATTTTTTATATCGTTTAAAGCCCCAAAATAATCTACAACAGTGCCAAAATTATCATCTTCTAGAGATATAAGAAGCGTATTTATGGTAAAATCCCTTCTAAAAAGGTCCTCTTTTAAAGAAGCTTTTGATACTATAGGATAAGAACCTGGCTTTTCGTAATACTCTCTTCTGGTGCTTGAAATCTCTATTTTAAAACCTTTATATTTAAAATGTATGCTGTTAAAATCCCCAAACCTATGGGTTTTTATACCTTTTGATTTTAACATGTTTTCTAATATATCTATATCCCCTTCAAAAACAAAATCTATATCGTAAGAGGGTCTGTTTAAAATTATATCTCTTACCACACCACCCACAAGATAAATCTTCTCTTCTTTTGGTATTACGCTTTTTATGTCTTTGATAATATCTAACATATAAGATGGTATATTTATACGTTTTGTGGAAACTCTTTGCTCTTCATTCTCTGTTATATGTCTTATGAGGTCTGACTTTGTGATGATGCCTGTTAGTTTTTCATTTTCATCTAATATTCCTATCATAGGTGCTAACGGGTTTTCTAAAAACACTTTTTCAGCTTCCCAGATAAAATCATTCTCTTTTAAAAGAGGTATATTCGTTAAAAGCTCTTTTATTTTGCTTTCTCTTGAAATGTTAAAAGCTTTTGCCAATACCTTTTTGGTGATGGCTCCTACCACATATCCATTTTCATCTAAAACAGGGGCTTTTGAAATTTTGTAGTTTGAAAGCGTGTAAAAAGCTTCTTCTACGCTCATATCTTCTTTTAAGGTAAGCGGGTTTTTTGTCATGATATCTTTTAATGTTATTTTAGGGTTTTCTTCTTTTAAAAGCTCTAAAATTATGTGTTTTAGCTTTTTAGAAGATACAAAATTAAGCTTTAAACCAGAAGCAAACGCATGTCCCCCACCCCCTAATTTTGACAAAACATTTTCTACGTCTATGGTTTTTGACCTTGCTACAACATAGGTATTGGTAGAAGAGTTCATTATGATAAAGTACGCATCAAGCTCTTCAAGCTCTTTTATATCCTTTAGATTTTCTACGATATCCTCTTTGGCTTCTTCTAATATTATAAAACCTATCTTTTTTTTATCTATGTTTAAAATCTCTAAACTCTTTAAAGATTCTTCTAAACTCATCAAATCTTTTAGGTTAATATAAGATTTTACGTATTTGTTTACAAACTCTATATCAGCGCCTTTTCTTATAAGGTAAGACGCCATTTCAAAATCTTTTGGGCTTATATTCTTTACGGAAAAATATTTTGTATCATCGTATATACCGCAAAGCAAGATAGAAGCATCTTCTTTTGATATGGATATATCCTCTTTGACAATGTGCTCTACTACAAGTGTTGTACAAGCTCCAAGGGTTTCATCTATATGAGCTTCTAAAAACGGCTCTTCTTCTATATGCTTTACATGATGGTCAAAAAGCGTTATTTTTTTAACATTTTCTTTTTTTAAAAGCTCAAAAATAAAATCCAAAGAAGAAAAATCCACTGTAAAAATATGTATATTTTTCAAACCTTCTAGAGAGTTTATTGTTTTAAATTTATATTTTATATCATCAAAAAGTTTTTTGGCTTTTGGACTAAAAGATATGTAAAAGAGCTTAGCATATTTTTCTAAAAGCGATAAACCGTATATAGAAGAAAGAGCGTCTAAATCAGCGTTTGGTGGAAGTAGAAGTATTTTAGCGCTTTCTTCGGACAAAGGCTCTTACCTCTTCTAAGGGCTTTGTATTCAAAACCCGCTCTTTCAAAGCCCAGCCTCTTCTTGCAAGCCCTACACCCACTTTCATAAATTGAAGATGAGAAGAAGAGTGTGAATCGGTAACTATGCTTATGGTTACTCCTCTTTCTATTGCAAGCCTTATGTTGTCTGGGGACAAGTCGGCTCTTGGTATATTTAACTCCAAAGCTGTATTGGTATCTAAAGCGGCTTTTATAACCTCTTCCATATTTAAAATATAGCCATCTCTATATCCGTAGTTTTTTCCAGTTGGATGTCCTATTTGATTTACATATTTGTTGTGGCAGGCTTTTAAGATGCGCTTTGTGTTGTCCGTGTTTGGTGACATATGTGAGTGAATAGAAGCTATCACGTAGTCAAACTCTTCCAGAAAACTATCTGGTAAGTCTAAAGACCCATCCTCTAAAATATCCACTTCACAACCCCTTAGTATAGTCATGTCTTTGTATTCTTTTTGGACTTGTTCTATCTCTTTCCACTGGGTTCTAAACCCAGCCTCATCAAGTCCACCAGCTACTCTTAAAGATTTTGTATGGTCTGATATTACGATATATTTATAGCCAAGCTCATAACAAGTTTGCACCATTTGTCTTAAAGATGCTTTGCCATCAGAATACGTGGTGTGCATATGAAAATCGCCTTTTATATCACCGTATCCCACTAGCTCTGGTATTATGCCTTGCATGGCAAGCTCGATTTCTCCCTTGTCTTCTCGTATCTCTGGTGGCGGCATCACCATACCCAATACTTTGTATATATCCTCTTCTTTTTCCCCGCCCAGCCTTTTTCCAGAAGATATTTCAAAAATACCGTATTCGCTTATTTTATAACCTTTTTCTTTGGCGATATCTCTTATTTTTACATTGTGTTCTTTAGAACCTGTAAAGTATTGAAGACCTGAGCCCCATTCTTCTGGTCTTAAAACCCTTAAATCCACCTGTTTTGAGTTTTTAAGAAGAATAGATGTTTTGGTTTCACCGCTTCCTATAACTTGCTCTATATCTTTATAAGTTTTAAAATAATCGTGCACCTTTTGAAAATCCTCTTTTTTGGCAGATACAAGTATGTCTATATCGCCTATAGTCTCTTTCATGCGCCTTAAAGAACCTGCCACAGATATGTTTATTATCTCTTTGCAGCCTTTCATGTAGCTTAGTATATCTTGAGCTAAAGAGTAAGCCTCTGTTATAAACATCCTCTCTTTTGATTGTTCAAAAAGCGCTATACCTCTTTTTATATTTTCTATCTTTTTGGGACCAAAGCCCTTTATGGTTTTTATACGGGGATCATCTAAGGCTTTTAAAAGCTCTTCTTTGTTTTTTATACCAAAAACATCGTAAAGGGTTTTTAGGGTTTTGGGTCCAATACCAGGTGCATCCATAATCTCTAACAACTCTTTTGGGACTTTTTGCAAAAACTCATCGTGTTTTTTGATACGTCCTGTTTTTAAATACTCTTCTATTTTCTCTAAAGAAGATTCTCCTATACCGTGTATTTGGTTTGTGGTAAGGTACTCTTTTAGCTCTTCTACGCTTTTTATATCTTTATCTATTTCAAAAAGAATATCTGCCACTTTTTGATAAGCAAGGACTCTAAACCTATTTTCCCCCAAAAACTCTGCTGCCAAAGCCATTTCTTTAAAAAGCTTAGCTATATCTTTTGTAGAAGCCATAAGGTTTATTATACAACGTTTTTGTTAAAACGCTATGTTGTATATAAAAAGCCCAAAACCAATCAAAGCAGATATCAAAGATACGTAGAAAAACTCTTTTCTTCTAGTAAGAGCAGAAACTGATGCCACAGCGATACCTATTTGTAAAAGAAGCTGCGCTATCATAAACATATGATGTTTTTCATAATAGTGTTCACTTTGAATAGTCTTTTGTTCTACTTGTTTTTCTAAGTCTTTGGCTTTTTTCATGATGTCTTCTTTTTGCTTTTTATACTTTGTTATGGCTTCTTCAAACTTTGGATTTTCCTTTATATAGTTTGCTATGGTATACATATGGTATCTCATATCTTTGGCTTGGTAGTAATTCCAAAGGTCTGTAGCCTTGTTTTGCAAAAGCACAGCGTCGTTTTTAGCTACTATGGTTTTTGTGACGTATATTTCTGATTGCATGCTCACAAGACCGCTTATGACAGCCATTATGGTAGTGGCTAAAGATACCCATAAAAGCCACTTCTCTTTGGCTTTTTCTTCTTTTATAGTCTCTTCTATAAGCTCTTTGGCGTGCTCTTCAATAGGACTTTCTTCCATCAGTCAATACCCTCAGAGTTGTATTCATCTAGAGGATGGCTTTTTGAAGAGATGCCACCCCATGGTTTTTTGCCATAAAAAATAGCATTTACATCTTTTATATCTTTTAGTATAGAGTTTTTAAAAGATACGCCCCTTAAATCGGTGTTTATAAAATCTATCTTTTCTAACGTACTTTCTTGAAAGTAAGAGCCTTTTAACATAGTGCCTTTTAAGTTTATGCCTTTAAGATGAGCATTTAAAAACGTAGCATCTAGTATTTGAGCTTTTTCCATGTCAGAGTTTATTATATCACAATCTATAAACCTTGCCAAACCCATAAATGCGTATTTAAAAGAGCAGTTCTCAAAATGGCATTTGTTAAAAGCTGTCCTTTGAAAATTTACCCTTTCAAAGTTGCAGTTTAGAAATTTGCAGTTTACAAAATCAGCCTCTGGTATAAAGCACTCTGTAAAATCTATATCTTTGAAAGTTATATCTTTAAAACTAGCGCAAGTAAAAGTAGAAAAGCAAAGGCTTAAGCCCTCAAGGCTTAAGCCGTTCAATATCTCATTTGAAAAATCGCAATAAGTTGCATCGCCTTCTTTAATCTTTTCTAAAAGTCTCATACAGGTAATACTTTGCACTCATCTATAAAGATTTGGGGGTTTATATCTTTTGAAGCTTTGTACCTTTGTTTTACTTCGTTTACTCTGTCTTGATAAGTGGGTTCTTCTTTTTTGTAGAATATACCTATAGGCACTTTGGCAGATTCGCTGTAATAATGCTCCAAGTCTTTCATCGCAAACTCTAAGGCTTTTTGAAGGTTGTCTATTTCTTTGTGACCGTTTTCGTTTATATCAATGGTTTTATCTTTATAGTACTTGAAGGTATCTACTTTGTTGTAGGTGGGGCAAGGGGATATAATGTTGACAAAGCTAAAACCTTTGTGAGATATGGCTTGTTTTATTATTTCGCTCATGTGTTTTAAGTTGCCAGCGTAAGTCTGAGCTACAAACGTGGCTCCAAAAGTGAGCATGTAGGATATAGGATTTACCGGTTTATCTATAGACCCAAAAGGCGTTAAAGAACCGTAAAGCCCTTCTCTTGAAGTGGGTGATATTTGATTTTTCGTAAGACCATACACTTGGTTGTCCATACAGAGCACAGTTATATCAATATTTCTTCTGGCGGCATGTGGGTTGTGACCAGAGCCTATCGAAAAAAGGTCTCCATCTCCTGCTTCTACTAAGACAGTGAGGTTTGGATTTGCAAGCTTTACACCTATAGCAGTAGGTATGGCTCTACCATGAAGCACGTGCATGCTGTAGTTTTTTAAAAATAGTGGAGCTCTTGATGAGCATCCTATACCAGATACAGAAACTACGTTTTCTGGTCTTATTTTAAGCTCTGCCAAAGCTTTTGTAATGGCGCTTATAACACCAAAATCCCCACATCCAGGGCACCAAGTGGGCTCTATATCACTTCTATAATCCGCTGGTTGAAGTTCTAACATTTGTTCCATAAAAACCTCCTTAAATTAAACCGTATGCTTTTTCACCGTAAATATGACTAGGTGTAAATCTTCCTTCTGTTATCTCCTGATTTTCCATTAAAAAGTCCACTATATCTTCTATTTCTTTTGGTATAAACGGCTCTCCTCTGTAAATGTTGTAAGATATAGGTCTTATGTGCGTCCTGTCTTTTACAATCGTAGCCAATTGTCCATAGTAGTTGGTCTCTGGTATTAGTATACGTTTTGAGCTTTTAGCAAAAAATTCAAAGATATCTTCTTTTACTGGCCATAAAAGCCTTGGATACATAGCGTTTATTTTGAGTCCCCTACTTCTTAACCTTTGGACAGCTTCTTTTGTGATAGATGCTGTAAGACCCCAAGTTATTATACCTATGTCTGCATCTTTGTAAGGAGCATCTATTTCTATAAACCTATCGTAATCTTCTTCTAATAGTTTTTCAAGCTTTTTAAAACGTTTGTTCATTTGATATGTTCTTATGTCTGGTCTATTTCTGGGGTCTGAGTTTTCCTGTCTTTCAAGACCTGTTATGGCGTGTATAGCGTTTGGGTCTCCTGGTATACCCATCGGTGTTATGCCGTCTTCTGTAAATAAGGCGTACCTTAAAAATCTTCCATGCCTTATAAATTTTTGCTCTTTATCTTCTTTTGTATTGTAAATAAGCCTGTTTATTATATTTAGTTTGGATAAATCTGGCGTTGCAAAGGCCTCTGCTCTTAGGCTCATGGCTGCATCTGTAAGCATTATGACAGGCATTTGATATTTTTCTGCTAAGTTGAAAGCTTCAACGGCTATATAAAAGCTATCTTCTACCGATATCGGAGCCAAAACAGCTCTTGGTATCTCACCGTGGGAGCCATACGCAGCGTGGTATAAATCCCCTTGCTCGTGTTTTGTAGGCATACCAGTGGCTGGCCCTACCCTTTGCACATCAACTATTACTACAGGGGTTTCTGTCATGCCTGCGTATCCTATAAGCTCTGACATTAAAGAAAGACCAGGACCCGATGTGGCTGTCATGGCTTTTACACCAGCAAAAGAAGCACCTATAGCCATAGCTAAAGAAGCTATTTCATCTTCTGCTTGATAAAGCCACCCATCTTTTCTTATCAAATCTTCCACTATATAATTTCCAACAGATGTAGCTGGTGTTATAGGATAAGCGGCGTAAAACTCACAACCACCGGCTATGCAACCTTTTGCTACAGCCTGATTTCCCTCCATTATAACTACATCTTTTAAACCTATAGGAGGTGGAAATTCAAAACCATCTTTCTTTGTTAGGTTCTCTTTTACATATTTTATGCCAGCTTCTAAAGCCTGATAGTTCATAGAGACTATCTTTTCACCTTTCTTTGAAAATTTAGCCTTTATAGAATCTTTTAAAGATTCAATTGGTATGTTGAAAAGACCTACCAAAGCTCCTAAAGCTACTATGTTTTTAGTGATATAGGCTTTTATCTCATTTTTTGCTATGTCGGAAAGGGGTACTGGATACACGATTACTCCTTCATGTTCTTCCGGTTCAAAATCTGAAGAATCATAGACAAGCACAGTACCTGGTTTTAAATGTTTTTTGTTGTAAGAGTAAGCTTCTCCGTTAAAGCAACATAGTATATCAAAGCCATCCCCTGTGCTGTATAGCTTTTCGTCCGATATTCTTACAGTGGAATTTGCATAACCACCTTTAATCTCAGCGGGGAAACTCTTAAAATTCACAACATGATAACCAGACCTCACTGCAGCTTCTGTTAAAAAATCTCCAGCAGAGATGACACCTTCTCCACCTTCTCCACCAATCTTGATAACAAGACTAAAACTCATAGACACCTCCTAAATTAGTTAGTACTTAAAAACAATTCATACATGTTTCACAAAATAAATATATACTTACAACTTTTCATAAAAATATTTAACATCATAAAGCGCGCCATTTGGCGCGCCAAACAATGTTAAGCTGGTTCTATCCTTACTAAAACTTCGTCAGGCGTAATATTCTCACCTGGTTTAGCGTATATTCCTTTTACTACACCGCTTATAGGAGCGTGTATTTCGTTTTCCATTTTCATCGCTTCTACTATAGCCACTGTTTGACCTTTTTCCACCTTATCACCTTCTTTTACCAAAATCTTTGAAACTTTACCTGGCATAGGTGCTACGGCATCGCCTTCTTTTTCTGGTCTTGGTCTTGCAGTGCCCGTTTGTGTTTGCTGGCTTCCTTGTTTTGATGCTCCTGAAACAAGAGCTTCTGCTATAGGATAAAGCTGTATCTCTTCAAGCTTTCCATTTACTCTTACATAGTATTTCTTTGGTTTACCGGGTTCTTGACTTGGGGCAACACCTTCTACTTTTACCTTGAACTTATCACCATGATAGGTTATATCAAACTCTACAGGTGCTGCATTCTCTACGGTGCCTGGTTTTGTTTCTACTATATCTGCTGTGTCTATTGCTATATCTGGGGTTAGCTCGCCGTTTTCTCTGGCTTTTAAAAACTCCATAGCCTGCATTGGGAATAACACATAAAGAAGGATATCTTCTTCGGACTTTGCCAGAGGCCCTAATTCTTGTACCGCTTTGTCCCAGTCGTTTGGGTCTGCCAAATCCCCTGCTCTTATATCAAACTTAGGCTCTTTTCCAGGTCCCAATATCTTCTCTGCAAGCTCTTTTGCTATTGGGCCTGGCGGTCTTCCGTATTTGCCCTCTACATAGTCTCTTACTTCTTTTGTAATGGTTTTGTATCTTTCCCCGGTAATTACGTTTAAAACTGCTTGCACGCCTACTATTTGAGATGATGGTGTAAGAAGCGGAGGATAGCCAAGGTCTGCTTCTACGTGAGGTACTTCTTCTAATGCTTCTTCCATCTTATCGGCGGCATTTGCTTCAATTAGCTGAGCCACCATGTTTGATATCATACCACCAGGTATTTTGTGGATTAGCACTTTTGCGTTGACGCCGGCGTATTCGGTTTCGTACTTTCTGTATTTTCTTTTTATTTGTCTTGTGATTTCTGCGAGCTCATCTAAAATCTTAAGGTCTATACCGGTATCGTAAGGTGTACCTTGTAAAGCTGCCACTACACTCTCTGTAGCCGGGTGAGAAGACCCAAATGCAAGAGGTGATAAAACGGTATCAAGCATGTCAACACCTGCCAAAACAGCCATCATGTGGTTCATAATGGCAGTACCGCTCATATCATGGTTGTGAAGAAGCACTTTTATCTTATCGCCAACTTTTTTCTTTATACCTCTTATGATGTTGTAAGTATCGAGTGGCATTAGTATACCAGTGGCATCTTTGAAAGATATCCAATCTGGTTCTAAATCTATAAGCTCATCGGCATAAGACATCCACTTTTCCAGCGTGTGTACCGGGCTTTTAGTATAGCTAATCTCAGCATGTACTTCACCGCCAAACTCTTTTATAGCTTTGCAAGCCACTTCTATATTTCTATTATCGTTTAAAGAGTCAAATACCCTAAATACAGTTATGCCGTTTTTTATAGCTTTTTCTACAAACTTTTTTACTACTTTGTCAGATTTTGGTTTGTATCCTACTATGTTTTGGCCTCTAAAAAGCATTTGAAGTTTTGTGTTGGGCATAACCTCTTTTATACGTCTTAACCTTTCCCATGGGTCTTCTTTTAGATATCTAAGGCATACGTCGTAAGTGGCGCCTCCCCAGACCTCTACAGCGTAAAATCCAGCTTTATCCATCTTTTCGCAAAGAGGAAGCAAATCATCGGTTCTTACCCTCGTAGCAAGTTTACACTGCTGACCATCTCTAGGCGTAAGGTCTGTAATCAAAATCTTTTTTGGTGGTGCTACTTCAAGGTTTTGTTCTTTCAGCATTTCTTCGATAAGTTTCATAAATTAACCTCCTTATAATCCGTGATATGAAGCTATAGCTGCACTTATAAAAGCTACAAAATCTTCTTTGTCTTTTGGCTCTTCGTAATCAAACACCTGTGGGTGCTCTTCTAAGTACTTGGTAGTAAAGTACCCGTTTCTAAAATCTGGCTCTTCTACGATTTTCTTAATGAGAGGTATTGTGGTTTTAACACCCTTTATCTCGTAGGTATCCAGAGCCGCTTTTGTCCTTGCAAGAGCCTCCTCCCAAGTTCTGCCCCAGCATATTAATTTGGCTATCAAAGAATCGTAGTAAGGAGTGACTTCATAACCCACAGAAGCTGCACTTTCAATCCTGATACCAAAGCCCCCAGGTACATAGTACCTTTCTATAGTTCCTATAATTGGTGCAAAGTTTTTCTTTGGATCTTCCGCGTTTATACGACATTCTATAGCGTATCCGTTAAACTTTACATCCTCTTGTTTTATCTCAAGTTTATGACCCGCTGCTATCTTTATTTGCTCTTTTACTATATCAACACCTGTC
Organism: Hydrogenobaculum acidophilum; assembly: GCF_054656715.1. Taxonomy (NCBI): domain Bacteria; kingdom Pseudomonadati; phylum Aquificota; class Aquificia; order Aquificales; family Aquificaceae; genus Hydrogenobaculum; species Hydrogenobaculum acidophilum. The sequence goes on along the minus strand of NZ_BAAHXP010000001.1, from coordinate 136,991 downwards.
ACTCTTTCAGTAACGGGGTGTTCCACTTGAATACGGGTATTCATCTCTATGAAGTATATATTTCCTTCTAAATCAGATACAAACTCCATAGTTCCAGCGCTGTAATACCCTATTTCTTTTGCAGCTTTTGCCACTATCTCACCGTAGTGCTTTCTCTTTGCCTCATTTAATACCAAAGAAGGTGCTATTTCTATGAGCTTTTGGTTTCTCCTTTGCACCGAGCAATCTCTTTCCCCTAAATGTATAACGTTTCCATATTTATCCCCTAACACTTGAAACTCTATATGTTTTGGATTGGTTATATATTTTTCTAAAAGCAAATCACCTCTTCCAAATGCCTTCTGAGCCTCAGAATATGCAGATTCATAGTTTTTCTTTAACTCTTCTTCATCTCTACATATTCTGATACCTCTACCACCACCGCCTGCAGATGCTTTTAAAAGCACTGGATACCCTATTTCTTTTGCTATCTTGATAGCCTCTTCTGCAGATTTTAATATGCCATCACTTCCTGGCACTGTGGGGACGCCTGCTTTTTTCATTACTTCTTTGGACCTTGCTTTATCACCCATTAAAGCTATAACCTCGGCAGAGGGTCCTATGAAAGTGATACCATTCTTCTCACATAACTCTGCAAACCCTTCGTTTTCTGCCAAAAACCCGTATCCTGGGTGTATGGCATCGGCGCCCACAGATTTTGCCAAATCCACTATAAGCTGGGCGTTTAGATAGGTATCCAAAGGGTTTGCCCCTATCATGTAGGCTTCATCCGCCATCTTTACATGTCTAGCGGTAGGTTCTACTTCAGAGTATATGGCTACCGTAGGTATGTCTAGTTCTTTTGCAGCCCTTATAATTCTACAGGCTATCTCGCCTCTGTTTGCCACTAATATTTTCTTAAACATAAGCTTACCCCTTTTCTATTTTAAAGGTGTATGATATAGGAGCAACTTGGTTTATCATATAAGCTATGCTGCAGGTTTTGTTTAAAGCCGTTTCTATAGCCTCTTTTACATCTTCTTCTTTGAGGTCTTTACCTTTTATCGTAAAATCCAAGTATATTTTGGTAAATACTTTTGGATACGTGTCTTTTCTTTCGCTGTCAGTGTTTACCACTATGTCCTCTACATGTTTACCCGCTTTGTGTAGAGCTTCGTAAACGTGAATACCCATACACCCAGCTATAGAATGAAACAAAAGCTCCGGTGGTCTTACACCTCTTCCTTTACCACCCACATAACCAGCAGCGTCTATGGGAACCTCTATTCCAGATTCCCCTTTGCCTATAAAGTGAAAATCCTCTTTTTGCCTTACGGTAAGCTTCATTTATCACCTCTCAAATCAAAGTTTATCAATCTCAAAAACTATAGCATCACCAAAAGAAGATGTTGTTAAAGACAAAGCTTCTACGCCCATCTTTTTAAAACCTGAAGCTATGTCTGGTGTACCTTTTTTCTGGTTTATAACGCTTTTAATGGCTTTATATATTAAATCTGCCGCTTCGTTAAAGCCTATATACTCAAGCATCATGGCTCCAGAAAGCGTAATGGAAAGGGGGTTTGCCATACCTTTGCCAGCTATGTCGTAGGCTGTTCCATGGGTACTTTCAAAAAGCGCATAACCATCCCCTATGTTTCCACTAGGCACATAACCAGGTCCACCTACCAAAGCAGAAGCCAAATCTGATATATAATCACCGTTTAAGTTCTGGGTAATAATCACATCGTAATAATCTGGATTTAATACAAGTTGCATAAGCATTTGGTCTGTGATGACTTTGTATAATTTTGCTTGACCTTCTTTTGGTTCTCCCTCTGTGATAATTTTCCCTTCAAACTCTTGCTCTTTTGCCACTTCAAAAGCCCAGTTCATAAACATACCTTCGGTGGCTTTCATGATGTTGCCTTTTCCTGCCACTGCTATATGCTTTTTGCCGTTTTGAAGGGCATATCTAAAGGCCTTTCTTACATGCCTCTTGGTTTTAAACTCAGACATTGGTTTTACGGTAATACCCGCATCTTCTGGTATTGCGTCTTCTGATACGTTCATATCCTTTACAAAGAATTCTCTTACTTTTTTAAAAGCATCGGTTTTTGGCATATATTCTATGGCCATATAGACATCGTCGGAGTTCTCTCTAAATACAGCTACGTTTACCCTTTGAGGGTTTGGTATAGGGGATGGTTGTCCCATCCAATAAACCGGTCTTATAGCAGAGTAAAAATCCATAGATTGACGCAATATTGCATTTAAAGATTTACCGCCTTTACCAACCGGTGTTCCGAGAGGCCCCTTTATACTTACAACGCTTTCTTTCAAAAGTTCTAACGTCTCCTTTGGCATCCTTTCCAAACCTTTTTGCTCTGCCATGTCCCCTGCTAGTACTTCGACCCAGTATATTATTTTTGAGCCTTTGTAGGCTTTTTCCATCGCTTTGTTTACAACTCTTATCATCTGAGGCGTAATCTCAGGCCCTATACCATCTCCTTGAATAAAAGGTATTATAGGATTGTTTGGCACTTCCAACGTTTTGTCAGCTTTTAGCTTGATAAAGGACCCCTCTTTGGGTATAATAACCTTAGAATCGTACCAGCATACGTTTTCCATCAAACACTCCTCAAAAAGTTGTCATAAAATATTAAATAATCTTATAAAAAAAGTCAAGTATTTTATACAAATTTTATCTTTTCGTAAGCTCTTAAAAGATAAGGTTTTTCTATTTCATCTGGATAGGGTACGTTTCTGTTGACCTCTCTAAAAAAGTTTACATTGTACAAGAATGCTAAGTTGGCTTCTCCTATGATGGCTTTTGTCTGTTCATCTGTTAAATCCAGCGTATCGAGGTTAGCCCTATAGTTCTTTTTAAACTCCATTATATCTTTTATTTTATCAAATTCATAAAACTTTGTGCCTTTTCCATCTTCCAAACCAAGAGCGTTTTTTATCATGTCTTTTATCATTTGACCGCCGGATAAGTCCCCCATGTATCTTACGTAAGCGTGGGCTATTAAAAGCATAGGCTCATGTTTTGATATATATTTTATCCTAGATATGTATAGTTGTATAGCCACCGTGGGATATATCTGTTCGTGGTAGTCTTCTCCAAAGTAAAATTTTAAATCTTCTATGATGTGTTCTTTTCTGAAAAGCTCTGGATAATAAATTTTAGACACATAAGGGTTGTCTTTGTTTTGCTCTATAGCCTCTTCTAAAGTGCTGTATATATAATAGTGACCTGCTGTTATCTTCTTCATGTCTTCAAAAGTGGTTTTGGCCTCTTGCATATCTTGAGCCACTGTAGAGCTATCTGCCATGCTATGTATATCCCAAATTCCTTCTCTTAAAAGCTTAGAAAATCCCATAAAGTATCACTCCTCGTCTTTATAAATTTCTACCAAAATATGATCCTTCAAATCTTGGACCACAATGATATGTGTATTGTATACGAGAGGTTCTTTTTGTATTGCATCAAGTTTTCTGTTTGCATAGTATACTTCAGCGCCTTCTGGTGCGACGCCTTTGAATTCTTTCATGGGATATGTCTTTACCATGCCAGGTTTGCCTTTGTAGCCATAGCTAAGCCCCATTATAAAGCTTGCAAACTTGGACATCCTACCTTTTGGTCCACCGGTTGGCGGTATAATCATAGCTTTCTCCTACTTATAAATATTTTAATTATATACGATTTTTTAATTAAGGCAATGTCTGTAATTTATTAGTGCAAAAATAAAAAAACGGCATATATTTTTTACCATGATAGCGACGTCTTCAAGGATTTATACCTTAAAGGATTACCTTAAGCAAAAGTATGGAAGAAGGGTGCAAAAGATAACGGTGGCTTTGCCTTTTACCTGTCCTAATATAGATGGGACAAAGGCTACCGGCGGATGTACTTACTGCCTTACTGGTACAAGGCCTGCTCATATATCTCCTTTGATGGACTTAAGAGAGCAGATATCTTCTGGCATAGCTCAAGCTAAGAAAAGATACGGAGACAATATTTATTTTTACATATACTATCAATCTTATTCAAATACTTACGGAGATTTAGATTTCCTCAAATCTGTTTATGATGTAGCATTGGAATTTCCAGGAGTAGTAGGTATAGATATAGGCACAAGACCTGACTGTGTGCCAGAAGATGTTTTAGAGCTTGTGCAGACTTACACAGATAAGCTCGATGTATGGATAGAATATGGTCTTCAAAGCTCTCATTTTAGTACTCTAAGATGGATAAATAGAGCCCATGGAGCTTCTGATTTTGTAGATGCTGTTTTAAGAACAAGAAAATACAAGGGTATAAACATATGCGCACATCTTATAGTGGGCTTTCCCCAAGAGGATTTAGAGGACAATTTAGAAACTGCTAAGCTTATAGCGGCGTTAAATGTAGATGGTGTAAAAATTCATCCTCTTCATATAATAAAAAATACTAAAATGGCAAAGGACTATCTAGAAAAACCTTTCAAGCTTTTAACGCTGGAAGAGTATGCCTATAGGGCTGCTAGGATTATAGAAATACTTCCTCAAAATATGGTGATACATAGGCTTACTGGAGAGGTAGAACCGGATAGGCTTGTAGCTCCAGATTATTGTACGTTTTCAAGAAAGCTAGAGGTAAGAGAAAAAATAGAGCAAGAGCTTGTTAAGATGGATTCTTATCAAGGAAAAATATGTCCTTTCAATAAATGAAAAAATATCACTGGAGTCTAATATCGATTTTCTTAATGCTAACCCTTGCTTTTATAAAGCTTGGGGTTGGTTTTTTGTCTAAGAGTGTAGCTTTAAAAGCCGAAGGTATTCATTCTTTGTCTGATAGCCTTGCATCTTTTATAGGTTTTATATCTATCTATATATCTGAAAAAAAGCACGAAAGGTTCCCATATGGTCTTTACAAGCTAGAAAACATCGGAGCCATGTTTATATCGTTTTTTCTTTTCTTTGCCGCCTACGATATGGCTATAGACGTGCTGTTTGGTCATTATAAGATAGATAAGCAATATATAACTTGGGGTTTGGCAGTGGGTATCTTGTCAATGGTTATCACTTTCGGATTTTCTTTTTTGGAGAGAATAGCTGCCAAAAAACACAACTCACCGGCTTTGATGGCCGATAGCGAGCACATGCTTGTAGATGGTTTTGGAGCTTTTGTTATAACGTTGAACTTCTTGTCTTTGGAGTTTAATATAAACTTGGATAAGTTTTTTGCAAGTATTATCATACTTCTTATAATATACACAGGTTTTCACATATTAAAAGAGCAAATATTTGTAATCCTTGATGCTTCAGTGGATTCAAAGATGATAGAGCATATAAAAGATGTAATACTTCAAGACCCAAGGGTTAAGTCTGTTAAAAGGCTTTTGGTGAGAAAATCCGGAGATAAAATCTTCATAGATGCTGCTATTTCTATAAAATCTCACAACTTCAATCAATCCCACGCCGTGGTGGATGATATAGAAGAGGCTATAACAAAGGTTTTTCCCCAGACCGAAATGGTGTTTATACACTATGAACCAGACGATAGCCCAGAAAATACACGAATAGCCGTCTTAACAAACAAAGATTTGGTATCAGATTTTCAAAACGCAGACATGATTCATGTTTATGATAATTTTGTATTAACTTCTGTCTTAAAAGCCAAAGACGAGTCAGATAAGAAAGAGGATATTACTGCCAACGATATAGCTCAAATAAAATCTGATTTTGTAATATCCTCAAATCACCCAAGAAGCAACAGAGCCAAATGGACGCTTCACAAATACGGTGTTTTTATATGGGAAACAGATAACAAAGATGTGCAGAAAGCCCTTGATGAGATAAAATCTTTTTCAAAAGACTAATAGAACATAGCCAACGCCATGTCTTGTTTTTCAAAAAATATCTTGCTATCTTGTTCGGATAGCTCATGGTCGTATCCCATAAGATGTACTATGCCATGTACCAAAAGCCTAGTCATCTCTTGCTCTATAGAAGCTTCATATTCTAAGGCTTGTCTTTGGGCAGTTTCATAGGATATTACAATTTCACCAAGATAATAATAATTTTCTACAAATTCGTTTATGTTAAAGGATAATACATCTGTGGGCTTATCCTTTTGTCTGTAGTTTTTGTTGAGTTCTTTTATTTCTTCATCGCTTGTTATATATATGTCTAGTATTGAGTTTTTAAAATCAAAAAATTTCAACGTATCCAAAGCCCTTTTTTTAATAAGGGATTTTAACTCTTTTGGAAGTTTAAGCTTCTTGTTTGTCTTGAGGCTTATCTTGTTCATTGGTTTTTTCGTAAGCTTCGTAAGCTTTTACGATTTTTTGGACTATTGGATGTCTTACTACGTCCTTTTCATCAAAAAATACAAAATCTATGCCTTTTATATTTTTTAAAACATGTATAGCTTCTCTTAAACCAGATTGTTCTTTTTTGGGTAAATCCACCTGCGTCATATCTCCAGTTATAACTACCTTAGACCCAAAACCAATCCTTGTTAAAAACATTTTCATCTGCTCTTTTGTGGAGTTTTGAGCCTCGTCTAGTATAATAAAAGCATCGTTTAATGTCCTACCTCTCATAAAGGCCAAAGGAGCTATCTCTATAATGTTTTTTTCCAAAAGGTATGCGGATTTTTCATAGTCTACCATATCAAAAAGAGCATCGTAAAGAGGTCTTAAGTAAGGGTCTACTTTTTCTGCTATGGAACCGGGTAAAAATCCGAGCTTTTCTCCAGCTTCCACGGCCGGTCTTGTTAGGATTATCTTGTTTATCTTTTGGGCTTTTAGATAAGATATAGCCATCGCCATTGCAAGATAGGTTTTACCAGTACCAGCGGGACCTATGCCAAATACAATATCATTTTGCTTTATAGAGTTTACGTATATGGATTGGTTCTTCGTCTTTGGGGCTATAGCTTTTTTCCTATGTGTAATCAAAATAGTCTCATACTCTATATCTTCTGTATCTTCTGGTTCAAAATCTTCGCTTTTCTGATGAGTATAAGATATAGCCAAGTTTAAAACATCTTTTGAAGAAAGAGGGGATTTGGCGTATTCTTTTGTTATATAGTTTAAAAATTCCAGAAAATATTCGACCTTAGAAGGTTCTCCTTTTATGTGAAGCTCCTGACCTCTAGCTACTATTCTTATATCAAAAAGTTCTACAAACTTTTTTAGATTTTCGTCAGCTCTTCCTACAATTGCGTAAAATCTTTCGTCTATATCCCCTATGTCAAAAATTTCTTCCACTATATGGTTTTGCATTCGTATACGTACCAACCCCTCGATGTTAAAGCGTTTTTTATAATCTCATCAAGTTTGTTAAAAACATAGACGCTAGACCCGCTTCCAGACATGTAAGGTTTATAACTAAAGCTTTCCAAAAATCTTATAACCTCTCCAATTTCTTTGTATATATCAAGCGCTGTTTCTTGAAGCTCATTTTCAATTATATTTTCTATGTCGTTTTCTTCTAAAAGCTTTAAAACGCTTTCTAAAGATATATTTTCTTCCTCGTTTTTGATAAAGGCGCTGTATACCCTTTTGGTGGAAGCTTCTATATTTGGATATACTATCGTAAGCTCTTTTGAAATAGGCTCTAAATCTTTTATTTTGTCTCCGGTGCCATACACTAAGGCACAGCCGCCTTTTAAGAAAAATGGGGCATCCTTGCTAAACTGTGATAAAAATGAAGATAACTCTTCATATGTAAGCGGGTTTTCAAGTTGTTCGTTAAGGTACTTTACGACGGCTGCCAAATCAGAGCTTGCACCACCTAACCCTGCACCCACCGGTATATTTTTTTCGATTACTATTTTATAGTCGAAAGTTTTACCCACCAAGTTTGAAAAAGATATAGCTGCATCGTAAACTATGTTGTTTTCAACGCTTTTAGAAAAAGGCCCAACGCTTAAAACCTCTAGGCTATAATGGGGCTCTATGTATATTTTGTCGTATAAATCTATTGTGTGAAGTACGCTAAAAATGTCATGATATCCGTCAGCCCTTTTACCTTTCACCCAAAGACCAAAGTTTACTTTCGCAGGGGCAAGTATTACCTTAGTGCTACCCTCTAACATAGTAATATATTCTTTTTTATCCATATCTTCTAATATTATAATCCAAAATGTATTTTTTCAATGATATAATGTATGTATGCACTATAAGGTAGGTATAGCAGGTTATGGTACGGTAGGTACTGGTGTAGCGGAGCTTCTTTTAACTCATAAAGACATCATTAAAGAAAAAACAGGTTTAGAGCTTGAATTGACGGCTGTTTTAGATAAAGATTGGAAAAGAGAAAGGTCTTTTAGCATAGATGATGGGTTGAAAGTTAATTCTTTAGAGGAGCTTCTTAATAGGGCAGATATAGTAGTTGAGCTTATAGGCGGTGTCGGTTTTGCAAAAGAGCTTATAGAAAAGGCTATAGAGCGTAAAAAACATATAGTAACTGCAAACAAGCACCTTATAGCGATTCATGGAAAAAATATATTTGAAAAAGCAAAAGAGTATGATGTAAGCGTTGAGTTTGAAGCTTCTGTAGGTGGTGGTATACCTATTATAAAAGCTTTAAAGGAAGGTCTTGTAGCAAACAAGATAAACTATATACACGGTATACTAAACGGCACCACAAACTACATACTTACCAGTATGTTAGATGAAGGTAAAAGCTTTGAACAAGCTTTAAAAGAAGCCAAAGAATTAGGGTATGCCGAGCAAGACCCTACTTTTGATGTAGAAGGCATAGATGCGGCTCACAAAATAGCAATACTTAGCTCTATAGCTTACGGAGGGTACATAGATTTTAACGATATATACATAGAGGGTATATCAAACATAGATTTGCTTGACGTAGAGCTTGGTAAAGAGCTTGGATATACTATAAAGCTTTTAGCTATTGCAAAAACTGTAGATGGGGAGCTAGAGGTAAGGGTGCATCCTACTTTTATAAATCATCAAGAGCAACTGGCAAAAGTATCTGGAGTCTACAACGCTATACTAATAGAAGGAGATTTTGTAGGAAAGAGCATGCTTTACGGAAAAGGTGCTGGCTCTAAGCCTACGGCTTCGGCGGTGGTATCTGATATTATAGATATAGCTAAACGTGGAGATAAGCGTTTTCAAGCTTTTAATACAAATAAAAGCCTGAAACTAAACAAAAATTTTTATACAAGATACTATATAAGGTTTGAGGTGGAAGATAAAGTAGGTGTATTGGCATCCATAGCCAACGTGTTTGCGAAATATGGCATAAGTATAGCTTCTGTTTTACAAAAGGAGATGGTGTGCAAAGTGGCAAAAAAAGAGAACAGTCCTTTGGTGCCCCTTGTGATACTAACTCATAAAGCTTATGAAGAGCAAATAAAAAAAGCTCTTAAAGACATAGAAAACCTTTCCGTGGTAAAAGAAAAACCCGTTTTAATAAGACTTGAAGAAGAATGATTAGGTATACAAGATGCAATTTTTTTGTATAATATTTGATATGGAAAGAAAAATATTTAAGAGGACAAAAAAGTGAAATCTATAGTTGGGTTAGATATAGGGACAAGCAAGGTAGTTGCCTTAGTGGCGGAGATAGATAACTATGGTGATACTCATATAGTAGGGATAGGTGAGGCAAAATCTCAGGGTATAGACAAAGGTTCTGTAACTAAACTTGATTTAGCATCAAAATCTATTCAAAAAGCGTTAAAAGAAGCTGAAGAGATGTCTGGTCATAGAATAGACGGTGTTTTTATATCTATCTCCGGAGTTCATATTAAAAGCCAGAACGAAAGAGATACTATAAGCATATCTCCCCAGCCGTCTGATGTAGATGAGCAGATAGTGGATAGGCTTTTAGAAAGAGCGGTAGCTAAAGCCAAAGAAGAGTCATATGATATACTTCATACTATCCCAAGAAACTTTATACTAGATGATCAAGAAGGCATTTTAGACCCTGTGGGACTTACTGGTTCTAGGTTGGAATGCGATGTGCATATTATAAAGGCTGGTGTCTCACTTTTAAGAAATGTAGAAAGGACGGTGGGGGTCGCTGGATACAAGCTTAACGGTAAAGTATTTGCCGGTCTTGCTTCAGCAGAATCATCTCTTACGGAAGAAGAGAAGTTAGAAGGAGCGCTTCTTATAGATATAGGGCATTCTATTACGAACTTTGTTTTATATATGAACGGCCAACCGGCCGTATCTGGTACTGTACCAATAGGAGGATACAGTATTACAAGGGATGTAGCTCATTTTATGAAAATATCCACAGAAGAAGCAGAGCGTATAAAGTTAGAAAATGGAGTGGCTTTTGTAGAGCTTGTGGATGAGATAGAAAAGATAAAGATAAAACCTCGTGGTGAAGATAAGGAGACCATGATTCCAAGAAAGCAGTTAGCGGAAGTTATCCAAATAAGGCTTGAAGAAATCATGGATAAAATAGTGGAGAAGATAAACGCTTCAAACATGAGGTTAGAAAATATAAATGCAGGCACTATTATAACTGGTGGTACTGCAAAGTTAAACGGCATAAAGGATTTTACAGAGCATTACCTTGATATGGCTGTAAGGATTGGCTACCCTTTAAATATAACGGGTCTAAAAGAAAAACTTCAAGACCCTGCATATTCTTGTGTTTGCGGTGTAATCAAGTTAGCCCAAAGCATGAAAGATATAAGCTATACAAGCCCTCAGAGGCCCATTCAAAGGCAGCTTCCGTCTAGAACTAACAACAGCATTTTACAAAGGATACTGAGCTTTTTTAAGGATTTAATATGAGGAAAAATATAGCATATGTGCTGGCTCTTGTTCTACTCATATTAGCAGCTTATTATGGTTTTTATGATAAAGATTCAGCTCAGGCTATAACTTATAAAAAGCCTAGTCCTATACCACAGTTTAGCGTAAGGCTAGTTTATGAAAATGGGATGCCTACCAACAAAGTAGTAAGTATAAACGATTTTAAAGGGCACTATACGTTGGTTAACTTTTTCGCCTCTTGGTGTCCTCCTTGCAAAGCAGAGCTACCTTTGTTTGAACAGGCTTATCAAAGATTTTCTCCTTATGGCTTTAGGATTCTTGCAATAAGTATGGACGATAATGAAAATGCTCTAATGTCTTTTTTAAAAGATAAGCATTTTACTTTTGATATAGCTATACATAGTCCTGGGCTTGGCTCTAAGTTTAATATAACTGGGCTTCCTACATCTTATCTTTTAGATCCTCAAGGCAACATCATAAAAGTGGTGTATGGAGAGTATACCACCATAAATCAGGATCTTTCTAACATATACTTTAATATTAATGAGCCTCGTTAAGAAAGTTACTTTGTACATAAGCGTTATATCGCTGGTTTCATATCTAGCCGTGGTAATAGGCAACAAAGTTATCACAAAGAAGGAGATAGATACTAGGGTTATGAAAGAGTATTACGATACCTATAAAATATATAAAGCTACCATAGATGATTACAAAGATATGTTAAGAAACGGTGTTTTTAATCCAGACGTTGTATTAAAAGCTAAAAACGATGGATATTGCAAAGAAAATGCATCAGATGCTGTGGTGGTGAGGTACCTTAGCTTAGGTGTATATAAGTATGTAGATAACAACTGCGAATACTTTGGGATTTATGCTTACAAGCCTCTTGATTCACTATCAAGATTGGAGGATATAAACTGGGTGGTAGTGCTTCATACAGATGTTATAAAAAAGCTTTATCCACAACAGAGCTTTTGGGATAACTACGTAGGTGGAAAGATAATAACAAAGAAATACATAATAGATTCTTATAAGAATGCCAACGCTCTTAGTGTATTCTTATATTCTAGAAAATCAAAGATAATATCTTACAAGGTGGAGAACTTGGGTGAAGATTATTATCTTATAATGGAGATACCGATAATAAACATATCTGGTATAGAGCTTGGTAATGTATACATTATGAAAAATATATCTTGGATATACAAGCAAGAGCATAGACAATTTTTGGTACTTACTGTATACGGTATAACGTTGACGTCTATACTTCTTATCACGATAATATTTGTAATATCAAGCATTATAAAGGATATAAACAGACTTTTAAGAGTTGCTATGACGTTAAAAGAAAAGGATTTTCTTCACTTAGATGAAGTAGAAAAAGACCCTATATTGGAAAAAGATATATCAAAACTAAACGAAATATCTAAGCTTAAAAAGATAACTTACATGATGGCTATAGAGATAAAGAACCTTGTAAATGAGCTTCAAAAAGATAAAGAGAAGTTTCAGGATATGGCTTACAAGGATGCACTTACAGGAATATACAACAGAAGATTTTTCTTTGAACAGGTTAATATTTTAATAGAACAAGCAAAGCGTACCCATACACCCATATGTATAGCTATGTATGATATAGACAACTTTAAGAAGGTAAACGATACTTATGGCCATGATATGGGAGATGTAGTGATAAAAGATTTTGCAAATACCATAGTAAGCTCTATAAGAAAATCTGATATACCCGCAAGGCTTGGTGGTGAAGAGTTTGCGGTTTGCCTTTACAATACAGATATAGAAAATGGCTTTAAAGTAGCGGATAAGATAAGGCAAAACTTTGAGAATTCAACGCATACTCTTAATGATATTACTATTAGATGTACTTGTAGTGGTGGTATTTATCAGCTAACCGAAGAGGATGATATAGACAGCGCCATTAAAAAAGCCGATGAAGCCCTTTACGTGGCAAAACGTACCACAAAAAATAGAGTGGTAATCTACCGAGAAGGTATGGATGATGAGCTCAAAAACTCTTAACGTAAGCCTTTGCCAGATAAATACTACAGTAGGGGCTTTTGAAAAAAACTTTGAAAAAATATGTAATTTTATATCAAAAGCTCAAAACTCACATATGATAGTTTTTCCTGAGCTTTCTTTGTGTGGTTATATGCCTCAGGATATGTTGTATAGCCAAAAGTTTATAGATTTAAATAGACTTTATTTTGAAAAGCTTAAAGATTATTCAAAAGATATAGAAAGTGTAATAGTGGTGGGTTTTGTAAGGGAAGATAAAGCCATCTACAACTCTTTGGGGGTTTTGTTTAAAGGTGAAGTTTTAGGCTTTTACGACAAAAGGTTTTTGCCAAACTACAACGTATTTGATGAGAAAAGGTATTTTAAAAGTGGAGATAACGATTTAACAATAGATATAAACGATGTAAGATGTGGTTTTTCTATATGCGAAGACATATGGTATCCAGATGGCACCGAAAGGCAAGATGTCTTAAAAGGAGCAGAGGTTATTGTAAATATAAATGCATCTCCATATTCTCTTGGAAAGCAAGCTTTTAAAGAAAATTTTTTAAGAGCAAGGGCTTCTGATAATTTGTGTTTTGTGGTTTATGCAAACTTGGTAGGTGCCAACGATGAGCTTGTTTTCAACGGCGAAAGCCTCGTAATAAATCCAAAAGGGCATATTGTAGCCAAAGCAAAAGCTTTTGAGGAAGATATTTTAAATGTAAGCTTAGATATAAAAGAAGTTTTTGCAAAAAGAAAAAGCGATTTAAGATGGCAAGAGGTTTGCAGGCCAGAAAATGCTAGTGCAAGTTTATATATATCAAAAGAGATATTTTATCAAAACATTATATCTCCAAGCCTTCCAAAGGAAGAGGAGCTTATAAAGGCAATAACTCTTTCTATAAGAGATTTTTTTGAAAAGCAAGGCTTTAAAAAGGCTGTTCTTGGGCTTTCTGGTGGGATAGACTCTGCTTTGGTGCTTTACCTTGGGGTTTTGGCCATTGGCAAAGACCATATAAAAGCTGTTTACATGCCAACTTCTTTTAACAAAGAAGAGTCTTACGAGGATGCAAAAACCCTATGCGAAAACTTAGGCGTAGAGCTAAAGGTAATACCTATAGAAAGCGTTAGAGTAGTGTATGAGGAGCTTCTTCGTTATAAATATTTTGATGTAGCTGATGAGAACTTACAGGCAAGGATAAGGGCAAATATACTTTTTTATATATCAAACAAAGAGGATAGGATAGTTTTATCTACCTCCAACAAGTCAGAATCGGCAGTTGGTTATACTACAATATATGGGGATATGGCCGGAGGGTTTTCACCCATAAAAGACTTATACAAAACAGAAGTCTACGAGATAGCTTACTTTATAAACAAAGACAAAGAAATAATACCAAATAGCATAATCACTAAACCACCTTCTGCGGAGCTAAGACCCAATCAAAAAGACCAAGATTCTTTACCACCTTACGATGTTTTGGATAAAATTTTATGGCTTTTAATAGAAGAATATAAAGACAAAGAAGATATAAGAGAATTTGATAAAGAAATAGTAGAAAAAGTTTACAATATGCTTGTAAAAGCAGAATACAAGAGAAAGCAGGCCCCCATAGGGCCTAAACTTCACGAGAGAGCTTTTGGGATAGGATGGAGGTATCCTATTGTAAGAGATAAAAATATTTAACGCATTCTACCGGGTGGGACATTTGGAAGGCTCTGTGGCATATTAGCGGGCTGGCAGTTTTCCACCAATCCCTTTTTAGCAAGCCCAGGTGGCATACCGTTTACAAAACCTGTTTTTCTACCTCTTTGCCATCCTGGTGGTACGTTGCATTGATTGTAATTGTTGTTGTAAGTATTTGAATAAGTACCATTTAAAGCGCTTCCAAGGTTTGATATAGCGTTTCCTATATTTTGAATCTCATCACCAATGGTAATAGCAAAACTTACATTTGTTAAAAGCACCAAAACACCTAAATATTTCAGCATAAAACCTCCTTGATACCTTGATTATAAATTAAATTTAGCAGTTTAACATGAAAATTGGATGAACGATAGCTGATAAATATCTTCTTTACAAAAAAGATAAAATAATATATTTAAAATATGAAAACTTTGGATATTGGCAAAAGAATAGACGAGCAAACAGCTAAAGAGCTCTTTGAAGAGCTTGATTTAAATACGCTTGGTTTTTTAGCGGATAAAAAAAGAAAAGAATTTCACAAAGATAATATAGTTACGTTTGTCATAGATAGAAATGTAAATTATTCAAATGCCTGTGTTGCCTCTTGTAAGTTTTGTGCTTTTTATAGAAAACCAAACGACGAAGAAGCCTACGTTTTACCAAAAGACGAGATATTAAAAAAAGTAAGAGAGCTAAAAGAAAGAGGTGGTACTACGCTTCTTATGCAAGGAGGTTTAAATCCCGATCTTGGGCTTGATTATTTTAAAGACCTTATAAGCTCAATACACCAAGAGTTTCCAGATATAGACATACACTCTTTATCGGCTCCTGAGATAGTTTATCTTGCTAAAATAGAAAAAATGTCTATAAAGGATGTAATAAGAGAACTAAAAGAAGTGGGGCTTAAATCTATACCTGGCGGTGGGGCAGAGGTGCTATCTCCAAACGTAAGAGCTGTTATAAGCAAAGGTAAATGCACTACAGAAGAGTGGATAGAGGTGCATAAAAGCGCTCATGAACTTGGTATGACTACAACTGCTACAATGATGTTTGGTCATATAGAAACAATAGATGATATTATATATCATCTTTCTCTTATAAGAGATTTGCAAGACAAAACAGCAGGTTTTACGGCTTTTATACCGTGGACGTTCCAAAAGGGAAATACGGAGCTTGATTATGTAGAACCAGCTTCAAGTGTATATTATCTAAAAGTGTTAGCCCTTAGCAGATTATTTTTAGACAACTTTAAAAATATACAAGCATCTCACGTAACTCAAACCATGCAAATAGGCACCGTGGCTCTTCACTTTGGGGCAAATGACCTTGGTAGCGTGATGCTTGAAGAAAACGTGATATCTTCAACGGAGTTTAAAGTAAGGATACCAGCCGTTGAAGATATGATTAAAAATATCAAAAAAGCTGGATTTACACCAGCCAAAAGAGACACGTATTACAATATAATAGAAATATACAACTAGAAAAGGAGGATTCTATGGAAAAAGCACCGGATTTTTGTTTGCAAGGGATTGATGAAAATGGTAATGAAAAAGAGTTTTGTTTAAAGGATTTTAAAGGTAAAAAGGTAGTTCTTTACTTTTATCCAAAGGATGATACACCGGGATGCACAAAAGAAGCCTGTGGTTTTCAAGAAAATCTAAATCCTATAAAAGCTATGGGTGTGGAAGTAATAGGAGTGAGTCCAGACAGTATAGCTTCTCATAAAAAGTTTAAAGAAAAATATGGTTTAAATTTTATACTGTTGTCAGACCCTGATAAAAAAGTGGCAGAGAGCTATGGAGCTTACGGTGAAAAAAAGATGTACGGTAAAATTACAAAAGGCATAATAAGGTCAACGTTTGTAATAAACGAAAACGGCGAGATAGAAAAAGCTTGGAAGAATGTAAAAGTAGATGGGCACGTACAGGCGGTGATAGATTACCTTAAAAGCCAAAAAGCTTAAATTATATATTGTAAAGCTTCTTCTATAGGCATAGGTTTTGCGAAAAGATAACCTTGGGCTATATCGCAGCCGACTTCTTTAAGAAGTTTGTATTGTTCTTCTTTTTCTACACCCTCTGCTATCGTTTTGGCGTTTAGTTCTTTGGCAAGGTTTATTATAGCTTTTACCACCGCTAAACTTCTCTTGTCAGAAATTATATCCCTTATAAATGAGATATCTATCTTAATAATATCTAAATCTATGTTCTTTATATAAGAGAGCGACGAATAGTATGTGCCAAAGTCATCTAACGCTATCTTTGTACCCAAGTTTCTCATGTTGGATAAAATCTCTTTTGCCCTTTGGAAATCTTGCAAAACTGTCCTTTCCGTAATCTCAATCACGAGGTTGTCGCCAAAGCATTGACATAGGCCCATTAACTTTGATATAAAGATATCGTCTTTGAAACTGTTTGCAGATATGTTGAAGGCTGTGGTGAAGGTTTTTCTCTTTGATTCAGATATTAAAAATTCCATATCTTGGGCTATGAGCTCTAAAAATGTGTCTTGGAAACTATTTAACAAAGAAGAAGACTCTAAGAAATCGATAAATTTATAAGGAGATATTATGCTGCCGTTTTCCTCTATTATTCTTATAAGCGCCTCAAAACCTACAAAGCTTTTCGTTTTGATGTCAAAGTAAGGTTGATAGAAAAATCTAAACAATCCTTTGTCTAAAGCTCTTTCCACAAGCTCTTGAGCCTCTATGTATCTTTTTACGACCACATCTATGTCTTTAGAGAAAAACCTATATCTACCAGCGCCGTCTTTTTTGGCTTCTTGGAGTGCTAAGCTTGCTTTTTCATAAAGCTTTTCAAAGCTATCGCCGTCTTCATCGTATAAAGAAATACCCATATTTATGTAGAGCTTATCAAGTTTCTTGATATTGTCTAATTCTATATCTATACCATCTTCAAAAATCTTGTTTATTTTATCAACAATAGCAAACAAATCTTCTTTTTTTTCTATGTCCTTAAAAACGCCAAACTCATCTGGCCCAATCTTAGCTATTATAACATCTTCAGGTTCTAATAGTTCTTTTAGCATGCTTGCTACTTTCTTTACAATATCATCTGCCTTGCTAAACCCATATATTTGATTTAGTATAGAAAATCCATATATATCAAGTAGTATTAGAGCTCCTTTCTTAGATTGGTTTTTAATATAATCTAGTCTATCGTTTATAGCTTTTGAGAAACCGTTTATGTTTAAAAGACCTGTGCTTTGGTCCATGAAACTAAAACGCTCCAATTTTTTCTCTAACTCTACTTCTTGAGTAATATCTTTTGCTATAGTAATATAGCTAATAGTGCCATCTTTTAACATTACTGGAATGATAGACTCGTCTAAGATAAAAATTTCTCCGTTTTTCTTCTTGTTGTAGAAAATACTTTCAAAAGCGTTGCCAGATTTTATAGTCTGCCATAATCTTTTATAGAAATCATCATCGTGATATCCAGATTTGAATATATTTGGTTTTTTACCTATCACTTCTTCACAAGAGTACAAAGATATCTTACACACTGTTTGATTTGCATATACGATATAGCCATCTTCATCTGTTATAAGTACCCAACCTTTGGAGTTTTCTAGGGCTTTTCTCAATACAAGGCTGTTTTGTTCTTCCAAGATTTTTTTCAAAGCAAAAGATATATCCTTTTTAAGCTCTTCCAATATACTAATGATATGATAATTATCAAAAAACTGAAATTCTTTTTTGTATACGCTTAATATATATAAAACTTTGTCCTCGTTGTAGTCTAATATAGGGATAGATGCTTTTGAATAGTTTGGTTTTGATTGTGTTATTACAGATTTTGTAAGTAGAGATCTATTTTCCTCTTCTAAATTGTGGTTTTCTTCTATTTCAGCGTTGTTTCCATTTTCCAATATAAGTTCAAGGGTGCTTTCTTGCTTTACCTTAAAGATTTTTACGTAATCAAAATCAAACATTACGATGGTCTTTGCTACGCTGCTTAAAAGTTCACTTTCTAAATCTACACTTATAAGTATTGTGTTTATTTCTTTTAACATATCAAAAAGTTTAGCCAACAACACTTTTTCAGAAATATCAAATATGGTATACAAAACGTATATTTTATTTTCTATACTTAGCCTATTTACATGAACTTCTACGTTTAATCTTTTGCCATTTTTAGCAACATGCATAAATTCAAAATGTTTTAAATCTCCTTGTATTATGTTTGTTAGCAGCCTTTCAGATTCCTCTTTTGGTACCCCTTCAAGCTCATACATGTACATATTTTGAAACTCTTCTTTAGAATAACCATATAACTTTGAGGCTGGCTCGTTTGTCTTTAAAATTTTTCCGCTCTCATCTATAAGTAGCAATGTTAAAGAGTGTTTATCAAACAGCATCTCGTAAAAATATTTTTCTTGATTTAAAAGTATTTCCTTTGTGGTCTTTTTGGTTATAAAAGCTATAAAAATAAGCAAAATGATTGTAAATATAAACCAAGAGGATAATACGGCTTTTAAATCTGTATAGTACCCTTTTAGTAAAAACGGTAAAGATACCGAAACGTAAGGGTACATAACTTTACCAGCTACGAGGTTTGCTCTTGTTATAGCGGCTAACTTTGGTTCACCGTCTATAGGAGATTTGTATCTCACGAAGGCAAAGCTAAGGTTTTTATGAGATGCTATAAAATCATACAAAGGTTTGTGTATCAGGCTTTTAGATAAAATTGGGATATGGGCGTTTATGATGCCGTTTGGAAGTAAAACACCGTAAGAAAAGCCTTTTGTGGAGTATGCGTATATGTATAAAGGAGGTTTGTGCATTTGTAGAAGATAAAAACCATCTTTTATAGGTAAAAGTGTAAATATAAAATAGTGTTCACCTATTTTAAAAGCAGGTGTAAAACAGTATTTATGAAGAGAAATACATTCATGTATCGCGTTTTTTATATTTTGATTAGACACGGCATCTTCATAAATAGAGAGTTCGTTTTCTTTATAACCTTTTCCAACTACTTTGAGGTTTTTATCTATTATAAGAAATAAGCTATTGTCGTTGTCAAAGTTCTTTTGTAATATATAAGGCGCTTTATCTAGGCCTGATTTTATTATTATATATTTGACATTGTTCATAAGATAATACTCTAGCTTATTCTCGCTAGCTATGTGGCGTTTTAATATATACAAGTTGTTCCTTAAGTCTATTTTTGCATCTTCTATAGCATCTTTTTTATATTTATTTATATAAAACAGGTTAAAACCTAAGCCAAAAGCTATAAAAACAAAAGCTAAAACGAAAAGAAAAAACGTAAATGCATTTTTGTTTTTTAGCATGCTTTATTGTTGTTCATTAATAGCTTGCTTTATTTCGTGTATAAGAGTTGCTGGGGTTTTGATTGGATAATGTATCGACTTTAATATATCCTCTATTTTCATGTTCTTAATCTTTACGTTTTTAAGCTTTTCTTGCAAAGTATTACCATCTACAATTGGATATTTTATACCTTTTGTGTTTTTAAGCACAAGGTAAGCCCACGGCACATCCAAATCCCGCAAAATATCTTGAGCTATCAATGAGCAATAGTGCATGAGGCTTTGGGCATCTTGTCCATCTTTTACAAGCTTGTAAGCTAACTTTGCTATACCACCGGCGGTGTGGACCTTAAGCTCTTTTGCTTCTTCTTTTGTAAGCTCTTCCAATTTTTTTATCTTTTCCATGGCAAGCGTTGGGTCAGCTCTTAGTATGTTCTTCACCGTGTTTTTTGTGAGACCTACCTTGGCTGCTATTTCCTCTTCTGGTTTTATATACTCTTCTTTTAAAACAATTACATAAGAGGCTCTAGCCAAAGAAGGAAGCCATGTTAAAGTTCTAAACTCAGAAAGCTTAGAAAGACCCCCAAGAAGGTCTATGGCTTTTAGAAAAACCCTTTCTACCAGTCTCTCTAAATCTTGTTCATTCTCAACTACACCATTTAGTGTAATCATATCTATACCTCCTCTTCAGATTTTAAATTTTTACCAAGGGGTTCTTTTATCACCACCAAACCCGTTTCTGTGATTTCTAAAAGATGCGTTTTTGTATCGTGTCCAGACATCCTGCATCCGTCAATTCTAAAAAGCCTTACTATTTCGCCTAATTCTTTTTTGTAAAGCCTCGCTTTGTAAGTGGAGTCCACTAGCTCTTTTGCTAAGACCATCGTGCCATCTACTATATGACCTACAGCATATCCTCCTGCTGCTTCGGCAGTAAGCTCTTCATGACCGCTTCTTTTTTGAGAAACGAAGAGAGCTGTTTGATACCATTTTTTCATGAAATTAAACATTCTTCTTACTATTGCTCTCGCCATCATTTCTTTGTTTTCAAAAAGTCCAGTAATAGAATCTACCACGGTAAAGTTTACTTTATAGGTTTTTATAGCGTAAGCCAGGGTTGCCAACAAATCTGGTATATTTTCCCTTAGCCTATCAGAAGAGGCTGCATCTATAAGTATTATGTTGTTTTCAAAATCCTCAAACTTATATCCCATAGCGGATGCTCTTAGCTTCAAAGATGCCGCTACAAAGTTTGCCGGAGCTTCTACGCTTATAAAAGCTACTTTTTTGCCTTTTTGAGCTTGATATACGCTAAACTGCTCTACCATCAAAGATTTTCCAGTATCAGAAACCCCTGTTATATTCATAACCGAATAAGCCGGCATACCTTTTAGGCTTTTCTTGACGATTTTACCTTTTTCTGGCTCTACTATAAAGAACAAATCATCCAACCCCTCAATGCCAGTCTCAACTCCGTATATCTTGGGTGCTTTCTCAAGCGCCTCTTTGCCAACGTAAATAGCGCTTAAATCTGGACTAGCTTTTTGCTGCTCTTTGTAATCTTCCTTTTCAAAATCTTCCATAAATTTATTCTATATTAAATTTTTTCTTAAAAGCTGACAAAACAAATACTTAGATAATACTTACTTTTAGTTTACAGTATTTGGCTTTTAGTATATTATAAAGATACTAAAAAAACTTGACAAAATTATACTTAAGTTTTATTATAATAATATATTAAAGTAGGAGGTAGAAGTATGGCAGAAAAGGTATTAGGTATAGACCTTGGTACAACAAACTCTGTTGTGGCTGTAATGATAGGTGGAGAACCGGTTGTAATAGCTAATCAAGAAGGTTCTAGGCTTACGCCTTCCATAGTCTCATACACCAAAGAAAAAGAGGTGTTGGTGGGTGATCCAGCTAAAAGAAGAGCCGTTTTGGATCCAGAAAACACCATATACGAATCCAAAAGATTTATAGGAAGAAAATACGACGAGGTTTTAGATGAAGCGAAAAGAGTATCTTACAAAGTAGTACCAGATGACAAGCAAGACGCAGCTTTTGAAATACCAAACATTGGAAGAAAAGTAAGACCAGAAGAGATAGGAGCCCAAGTGCTCAAAAAATTAAAGGAGGCAGCTGAAGCCTATCTTGGTGAAAAGATAACAAAAGCTGTTATAACAGTACCAGCATATTTTAACGAGCGTCAACGCCAAGCTACTAAAGACGCTGGAGCTATAGCAGGCCTTGAAGTCCAAAGGATATTAAATGAACCAACGGCGGCAGCTTTGGCTTATGGGCTTGACAAACAAGCGGATGTTAAGATTTTAGTTTATGACTTTGGTGGTGGTACCTTCGACGTTTCTATACTAGAAGGTGGAGAGGGGGTAATAGAGGTAAAAGCCACAAATGGTGATACACACTTAGGTGGTGCCAACATAGACGAGCGTATAATGGAATGGCTTATAAACGAATTCAAAAAAGAAACCAATATAGATTTAAGAAGCGATAAAACCGCTCTACAACGCTTGAAAGAAGCTTCAGAGCAAGCTAAGAAAGAGCTATCTTTTAAAATGGAAACCGAGATAAATCTACCTTTTATAACCATAGATCCAGAAACCAAGCAACCGGTACACCTACAGAAAAAACTAACAAGGGCAAGACTGGAAGAGATGATAAAAGACCTCATAGATAGGACCATGGAAATAGTAAAAAGAGCCTTAGAAGACGCAAAGCTAACTCCAAAAGATATAAACGAGGTGGTGCTAGTAGGTGGTTCTACGCGTATACCTTTAGTACAACAAAAGATAAAGGAGTTTTTCGGAAAAGAGCCCCACAAAGGTGTAAACCCAGACGAAGTGGTAGCTGTTGGTGCTGCTATACAAGCTGGTGTTATAACGGGTGAAGTAAAGGATATACTCCTTGTAGACGTAACACCTCTTTCTTTGGGTCTTGAAACGCTTGGTGGTGTGATGACAACCCTTATACCAAGAAATACACCGATACCTTACAAGAAATGTGAAGTATTTACTACGGCTTCGGATAACCAAACGGAGGTAGAAATCCATGTGCTTCAAGGTGAAAGACCAATGGCTAAAGACAACAAATCCCTTGGTAGGTTTACTCTAACTGGAATACCGCCAGCTCCAAGGGGAGTACCCCAAATAGAGGTGTGTTTTGATATAGATGTTGACGGTATACTTCACGTAACTGCTAAAGACAAAGCTACCGGTAAAGAGCAATCTATTAAAATACAAGCTGCTGGTGGTCTTTCCAAAGAAGATATAGAAAAGATGGTAAAAGAAGCTGAAATGCACGCTGATGAAGATAGAAAGAATAAAGAGCTTATAGAAGCTAGAAATAGGCTTGATTCTTTGATATACAGTCTTGAAAAGCTTTTAAACGAACAAAAGGACAAAATACCTCAAGAGCTTTTAGAAGAGGCTGAAAGAGAGATTGCAAATGCAAAACAAGCCTTTAACTCCATAGATAAGAATACCATAGAAGATGCTTACAGTAGGATAAACAGCGTATCTAACAAGATAGCCACCCATCTATATTCGGCTGGTGCAAACCCGTCAGATGGTCAAAACCCACCACCAGATGAAGGATTCAACGCAAGACCTGTATAAAATATAAGCATATAATATCTAGCCCCTCGGTGGGGGCTTTCTATTTGTCCTTACTTATCTTATTAATATCTTATTAAAAATCCTAACACCATCTTTTCTGATATAATGTATAGGTTATGGAAAAGCTTGTTATAGTAGGTGCTCAATGGGGTGATGAAGGAAAAGGAAAGATTGTAGATTTGCTGTCAAAAGATTACGAAATGGCTGTCAGATATCAAGGTGGCAACAACGCAGGTCATACTGTTATAGTAGATGATAGAAAGTATATCCTTCATTTGGTGCCTACTGGTATATTGCACAAACATGCAAAAGGAGCAATAGCTCAAGGTATGGTGATAGACCTTGAGGTTTTAAACAAAGAGATAAAAGATTTAGAAACATTGGATATTCAAAATAGGCTTTTTATAAGTGAGTTAGCCCATATCATACTTCCTTATCATAAAATTTTAGATGGGCTTTTTGAAAAGAAATCAAATATAGGTACTACACTAAAAGGTATAGGGCCTACCTACATGATGAAGTACGCCAGAAAAGGCATAAGGATGGTTGATTTAAAAAATGAGGATATCTTTTATAAAAGACTTGAAGAGAATATAGAATTTACAAAAGAGTTGTGCGAAAAAGTATACAACGAGAAGTTTGAGCTCAACAAAGATAAAGTTGTAGAAGATGTTTTTAGGCTTTTTAAACCTATAGAAAATAACGTTAAAAACACCTTTAGAATCATACAAAACTCAAAAAGCGTAATATTTGAAGGAGCCCAAGGGGTTATGCTTGATATAGATATTGGTACGTATCCGTATGTCACTTCTTCAAACTCATCTACCCTTGGTCTTTCAAATGGTACTGGGCTTAACCCTAAGTATTTTAGCGATGCCAAGTTTGTAGGGGTATCGAAAGCTTACACCACAAGAGTAGGCTCTGGACCTTTTCCTACAGAGCTAAAAGATGAAATTGGAAATGCCCTAAGGGATTTTGGCCATGAGTATGGCTCTACCACCGGAAGACCGAGAAGATGTGGCTGGCTTGATTTGGTGGCTTTGAAATACGCCTGTGATACCAACGGTTTTGATGAAATAATACTTACCAAACTAGATGTACTTGATAACTTTGATGAGATAAAAGTATGTATAGCTTACGAGGGATTTGATGGATTTCCATCTTCTTTAAAGGATATGGAAAATGCAAAGCCAATCTATAAAACATTAAAAGGATGGAAGCAAAACACAAAAGCCTTAACAGACAAAAATAGACTTCCCAAAGAGGCACTCCAATATCTTATGTTTATAGAAGACTATCTAAACATAAAAATATCTATGCTTTCCACCGGTCCAGCTAGAGAAGACTACTTATACTTGTAATATAAAATAGTTTCACCTTTCATCAAATTTTCATCTTTTTTTTATTATATTAAAATCATTAAAACTTTTAAGGAGGTAAGACCCATGAAAAAGTTCTTGTCAATGCTTTTAGCAGGCATGTTTGCAGTATCACCGATGGTACTTGCAGCAGAAAAGAAGATGGAACACAAACCAGTGCACAAGAAGATGGTGCACAAAAAGTGGCACAGAAAGTGGCATAGAAGAGTAGTACACAAAAAATGGCACAAGAAGATGGCCCACAAAAAAGTAGAACACAAGAAGTGATAAACATTTAAATTTAGGCCCCCAGCGTTTATCGGGGGCTTTTATTATAAAAATAATAAAAAAATAGACTCCCTACCCTCAACCCCTCCACCCTTAAAACTTTAAACCATTATCTTAAGAGATAGTTTTTATGCCTTGTTCAAATACTGTTATTACCTCTTTGTTCTTTATGGTGTAAGCGGCTCCTTTGGTCTTGTCTATTATTATTACTCTTGTCCATTCGTTTAAAACAAGCTCAAGAGCCTTTGGCACGTCTTTAGCGGCATCCATCACTTTTTCTATAGGAGCTTCTATAAATACCAAAAGCCTCATAGGTTCGTGGAAAGGTTTACCGTCCATATAAACTGTTTGATATGGAAGCCCTGTTCTTAAATCTCCATAGTTTCCGGTCCAAACGCCAATTTTACCTACAACGTTGTGATAAACCTTAGATCCAGCCCCTAGTCTTTCATTATCGGTGGTAGAAAAGTAATACTCCAAGTTTATCCACTCACCTATAAGATATGGACCGCTTAGTATAGTTTTTAATATAGAGTTATCTTTATCCACCTCCCAATCGTAAGACTGCATAAAAACTCTATTTTTCAATGCTAAGTTTTGGGTGCTAGAACGCTTTCCCACGTAAGCCCCCATGTTTTTAGATAATCCCCACTCTGGCCTTGTTTCAGACCAATCTATAGCTCTTATAAAGATTTTGTCTGGGTTGTCAGCGTAAGGTAGGAGCTTCGCCCTTTCTTCTCTGGTTTTTTGAGATGCCAGTTTAAAATCTTCTAACACCTTTTGAAGATAGGCCTTATGAGATGGTGGTACAAAGTCCAAATCGTAAAGTTCCAATTCATCTGTAGTAGTATCGTGAATACCCGGTATAAAGATAGTATCCTCTGGTATAAATATACCTTTTAGAGCCAGGGCTTCTTTTATCTCTTTTCTATTTGCTATTCTTGCTAATACTCTTACATTGGCAAGACCGTTGTTGCCTCCACATGCACCACAATCAAGGGCAGATTCAAAGGGGTTGTTGTCGGATGTGCTTCCATGACCAAACAAAAATACAAATTTAGGAAAATCCTTCATAAAACCAATAAGCTTTAAGAAGTTGTAAACCAAGCTAACTTGCTCTTCTTTTGTATACCCTATCATAGATAGTTTTTGTTTTTGGAAAAGGTAAGCGTCTTTTGTAATACCGTATTTGGATTTTAAAAGCTCCAAAAATTTGGTATCAAAGGATTTAGCTTTACCATATAAAATAGCGTCAAGGATTTCCAGGGCGTCTTTATATTTTAAATTTTTCTTATACTCTTCATGATAGGCCTCTTGGATCCTTTCAGCAAAGAATCTTTTTGCATACTCTTCTATCTCTTGGTCAGATAGCTTGTCTATAGTAAAGGTTGTGTCTGGTTTCTCTGCTTTTACGTTTTTCATAAACTTTTGGGTAAGCCTAGGAAATAGAGTTTTGCCAAAGAGGTTTATTCCAAACAACCATCCCATTGCCTCTACCATGAAAAACGGCGTATAAGGGTTGTTTTTCAAAGAATCCAAAATCTTTTTGAAGGTGTAGCTTATGTTTTTCTTCTGCTCATACTCTTTGTGGTCATCTTTTGGTAGCTCTAAGATTATCTTCTCAGGTTTCATAATAACTGGACATGAGTAAATTTCATGACCTTTGTCAAACTCTATAAAAGCTATGGGAGTACCGAAAAATCCTGCTACTCCATAGGTGTTGTAATGGCCAAACCTTTCCAAGTTTCTTCTTATGGCTTCTGATCTTACGTCTATACAGAAAATAGCTGTAGCTAAATTTGTCTTTATCTCTTTCTCTTTGGCCATCAAAAACTCTTTAGACAAATCCTTTATGTAAGAGTCTTCCAATGAGACAAGCCATATGTAGCCTTCTTCCTCTTGTAAAAACTCCGTTAGTCTTAAAAGCTCTGCTAGACCCTCGTAGTCAATGCTCATAGCTTGTACTACGTTTTGTAGCAAAGAGGCTCTTTGAACTTCCTCGTAGTGTATATACTCTTCAAAAATAGACTTGTAATTTTTGCTAATCTCCATTTGGTCTACAAATTTTGGGTGTAGCAAGTTTTTGGCTTTTAAAAGCTTCAACGCTACATAGTAAGGGTCTTTTGAAACAATGGCTTTGAAATCGTCAAAACTCTTTGCGGGGGCTTTCTTTAAGTATTTGTTTTCATAGTAAAGCCTTAATCCAAGGTAAGCCATCATGGAAGATGGATATTTTATTTGGAAGTAGTAATCTTGAGATTCGCTTCTATACTTTAGGAAAGATGACCATCCAAAGTCTTTAACAAAGTGATTTAGTATGTATCTTTCAGGGTCCTCAGGGTTTATAAGGCTTAAATGCTTCTCGGCAAAAGCTTCTTCGTCTTTGCTATCTACAATGCCTTCATAGAGTTTAAACGCTTCAAACATACCCCTTTCTCTTTCTGGCATTGACATAGTGGTTTGACCTTCATCCACAAATCTTCCTACAAATTCCACTATCTCTTTTTCTATGATATCAGTATAGTTTTTATCAAATATAGCATCTACTATTTCACAAAGGAGCATATCCTCTGTTAACTCTCTAATGAGCTTATATACGTTTGTATCTTTTTTGCTCTTTACATAGTACAGTATATCTTCGTTTAGGTCTTTTGGTATCTCCTTGTATTCATCCAAAGAAGGGCTTATGTCCACCATATATTTTTTAGCTTCTTGGAAATAGTTTGGAAGCCCTATATTCTTAAGTTCTTCCATGAGATTGTCTTCAAAGATATCCTTTTTGATGATGCCCTCTTTGTAAAGCTCTACATAGTAAGAAGATGGCATATATACTTTTGCTCTAAAGAGTTTAGAGGCTTTTTTCAAAGCATCTCTAAAAGGCATATCTTCAAAACCCATCAAAGGATTTCTAGATATAAAAGTAGTCATGGGCCAGTAATAAGGTATAAGCTTAAGAGCGCTTTGGAATGCATTTCTTATCATAACAACACCTCCATTAAACTATAAAAACCTGCTAAGGTAAGCACCAAAAATAATGCACTAAACACCAAAAGATAAGACTGAGCTATGTCTTTATATTGTACTAGCTCGTTTGGTTTACCAAAAAGCGATTTGCTCATTATTCTAAAAGCCATAAAAAAGTTGGCAAAAAATACCCAACCCATTATCAAATATCCATCCAAGCTAAGATGGGATTTGACTATATCAGCTGTTATTATTAAAGCGTTTGCAAAAGGTGGATACAACCCAAGGTTCATAAGAGAAAACCTTAAAAATAGCGCAAGTTTTGGAGCTTTTAATACGAGACCAGTGATAGAATCTATATTTGCACTACCAAAGGTTTTGTTCATATAAAGAGCTATAAGGTATAAAGAAAACGCGCTCAGTATCATTGAGCCAAAGTAAAGCTCGAACATCCATTTGTCTTTAAAGATAAACAAAGCTACCACATTTACAAAAACAAAGTAATAGCTTAGCTTTATTAGGTTTGTGGTCTTGTAGGATAATAAGAAGGTTAGCACCGATGTTAAAAATGCTATACCTTCAATCGTTTTATACACCATGTCGTTTTGAAGAACATCGTCAAAGTGATAAACGCCAAGCCCAACAAAAGGTAAGGTTAAAAGCGCAACACCGTACCTTTTAAAATCTTTTACCAACAGATAGTAGGGTATCAAACCCATAAGCAACAAGGCTAAGTAAAACATACAACACCTCCTTTTATAGAAGTCTAAAGTACCTTATGAGAAGGTCTGGCAAGAAAAACCCTCTTGAGAAGATTTTGTAAAAAGACCATCTTAGCTTTTCAAACCTTGTACCAGAAGTATCTTTGTAAGATTGATAGTATATGATAGCCCAACCAAAGACTATTATACCTATCAAAATGCCAAGCAACACCAAAAGATATGGCATAGAAAGGCTAGCCGCCTTGTAAAACTCTACGTACTTAGGGCCGTATAGATACTCTTCAAAGGTGGTACCCATAAACTCATAAGTCAACACTATAAAAACGAAAGATACTATAAGACCTAATATTGTTTTCAAAGAAGTGTTTTTTGATACTTTGAAAAAGGATAGGAAAAGCTGAGCACTCGTTAGCCAGCCAAAAGCTAAGAATATAATACCTGCTTGGAATTGAAACTGCACTCTATTTATGAAAAACTCTATGAGTGTAAAAAGTACTATAGGTATTATGGTAAATATTGCTACAATTTCACCTATAGTCTTTCTGTTTTCCTCTGTTTCCTCTGAAAAGAGCTTGTAAGATAGATTCTTTGGAATGTTTGGATCTTTTCTGGCAAGATGTATAACGTTTCCAGATTCTAAGAAAAGGGATGCCTTAAATATACCGTGTACTATAAGGTGATATATTGCTACACTAAAAGCCCCTATACCAGCTTCCATTATCATATACCCCATCTGACCCACGGTAGAATAACCCAATGAACGCTTAATATCTGGTTTTGATAGCATCACCACCGAGGCGGCTATAGCTGTAAGTATCCCGAAGAAAAACGCCGTATTTAGAGCCACAGAAGAAGATAGGTAAAGATAGGGTATCTTGTTTAGAAGTATGCCACCAGCGTTCACTATACCAGCGTGCATCAAAGCTGATACTGGAGTTGGAGCTTCTGAAGTGTAAGGAAGCCAGAAGTAAAAGGGTATTATAGCTGATTTTGCCATAGCAGAAGCCACAAACAATAGAGCTATTGCATTTACCATGGTGCTGTGCTCTATGTTGGTTTGCCAAATATTATAGAGCTCTTGTAAGTTTAGGGTGTGATAAACTTTGTAGGTGAGTATTGTGCCAAGTAAAAATAGAAAATCCCCTATCCTATGCACTGTAATAGCCCAAGAACCAAACCTTACGGCGTCTTTTGATTCTACCCTAAAGGATATCAAAAAGTAAAGACTAAGGCTTAGTATCTGCCAAGCTATAAACATCACCACAAGGTTGTTTGCCATTATCATAAAGTATATGGAGCTAAATATGAAGTTTAGGATGATAAAAAATCTCTTATACCCTTTTTCATCCCACATATAGTTTGAAGCGTACTTTCTTATTACGAGTCCTATCAAAGCTACGTAAGGCACCAATATAGAAGAAAGATGGTCAAATACGATAGTGTTGTAAAACCCAACAATCACTTTGTGAAACATGAACTCATAGGCAGTCCCCAAGAGACTTATAATGGCTATAAGCCCAGAAAAGAACATGCTTATTCTCGGTATAGCCCTCTTGTCATCCACAAAGGATATCAGGGCTGCAATAACAAGCGGGATAAACGGTATGGACACTATCATCTCCATAGACTTTACCTCCTTTTTGGTTTGTAAAAATCTATGCTTATATGGTTTTTTGTCAATAGTTCAAATATGATACAAGACATTGTCATATCCTTCTTTTGCCTTTAAAATTAAGCAGCCCGCTTTTGATATAAAACATTCTTTATGATATATATCTTATTATAATAGTAAAAACAAAAAGTTTTAAAAATGTTTTTATTAAAAGCTAAAGACCAAAAATTAAATAAAATAAACGTCAAAAACAAAAGATAAAAACAAAATTTTTAAGATTTTTAAAGCGATATAAAATTTTACTAAGGTAAAACGCTATGTTGTAAAAACTACGTTATAAAAAAGTTGTAATTATTTTATTTATATATTAAAAACTCTTTATACGTTCTAATATTTTAAGATAGCCTTCTTTTAAATCCCCGAGATCAAACCTAAACCTATCTTTATCTAACTTCTCTCCGGTTCTTTTATCCCAGAGTCTACAGCTATCAGGTGATATTTCATCTATCAAAATAATTTCATCATCTTTTGTTTTGCCAAATTCAAGCTTAAAATCTACGAGGGTTATGTCAAGTTGGTCAAAAAACTCTTTTAAAATGTCGTTTACTTTTAAAGCAGTTTGTTTCATAAAAGCTATCTCTTCTTCTTTAGCTAGATTAAGAAGTTTTACATGCTCTATACATATAAGGGGGTCGTGAAGCTCGTCAGATTTGTAAAAAAGCTCTACCAAAGGAGGATTCAGCAAGGTTCCTTCTTTTATGCCAAGTCTTTTGGAAAGGCTTCCAGCGGCTATGTTTCTTATCACCACTTCTACATCGAAGCGTTTTGCTTTTAAAACAAGCATCGAGTCTTCTGATAGTTTTTTTATAAAATGGGTTTTTATGTTTTTTGCTTTTAAAAGCTCAAAAATAAAGGATGTAATTTCTAAATTTATATGTCCTTTGCCAGAGATGTTGTCTTTTTTTATGGCATCAAAAGCTGTAACGTCGTCTTTAAACTTTATTATGTAAGTATCTTCATCGTTTTCATAGACTATTTTAGCTTTGCCTTCATAGAGTTTGTTCATGATTCTAGCATAGATATTCTAAAAGATGCAACGTTAGCGTAATAGCTGTTGGGGAATGCTTTTAGTATCTCGTTGTATAAGGTTATAGCTTTTACTTTGTTGTTTAGTTTTTCGTAGGATTCCGCTTCTAAAAGAAGTGCTGAAGGTTTGTTGAAGGCGTTATTTGGAATAGTGTTTAATATGCTGATAGCTTGCTGGTATTTGCCCTGTTTGTAGAGGCCGTAAGCGGCTCTTTCTTCGTATAAAAATTTGGCTGGTAGTGTTTTGGCTTTTGATGAGATATCTTGAGATATGGCTACGTCGTTTATTGGTATATTTGCTAAGGTAGATATGCCTATTTCATAAGACATTGCCAAAAGTGCCATCGGGCTTTTAGAATAGTTTTTGGCTACATATTGGGCTTGGTTTAAAGCTCCTTGGTAGTTTTTTTGCTGCAAAAGCTCATCTACTTTAGAGAGTTGATAGCTGGCGGCGTAGTTGTATTCTTTTTCGTGCTTTTTCAAAAAATAAAATCCAACGCTTACAAATATAGCAGTAAGGATAAGGGATATAACACTGTATATCTTACTTTTGCTCATTGGATGCCAAAGCCTTGTTTAAAAGTTGAGTGACTCTTGATACTCTTCTTGCGGCTTCGTTTCTATGAATGGAACCTTTAGAAGCAGCGTGCTGTATCATACTTACTACAAAAGGAAGCTTTGCTTTGGCAGTTTCTAAATCCTTTGCCTGTATAAGTTTCTTAAAGTTTCTTATGGCAGTTTTCATCCTTGATACATGCAAAGCGTTTATCTCTCTTCTTCTTTCATCTCTTCTTGCTCTTTTAGCAGCTTGTCTTTTGTTGGGCATACCAAACCTCCTTAAAAGTTAGTAATATATTATAACAAACAATTTAGTCGTTGTCAAAGATAATCTCTTCTTGTCCTATCCTATAGTACGGATATTCCCAAGAGGAGTAATAGTAAGGAGTATAAGCTTTAAACTCACCAGCGCAGGTATCCACCGCTTTAAAAGTTGGGCTTAAACCTTCAAGTAAATTTTCTATCTCTTTTTCTGTTTTATTAAATTTCTTGGCAATCTCTTTGTTGGAAAAGCCCAATACTTTTAGCTCAAATACGCTTTCTTTATCAAAGGGTATATCCTCTTTATAAGTATCAACAAGTTCTTTTATCTGATATAAAAACCATTTATCTATATGGCTTACTTCATGTATTTTATCTATTGATATACCTCTCATAAAAGCCTCTTTTATGTAGAAAATGCGTTCAGGGGTTGGTATCCTTATGTTTGTCAGAAGCTCTTCGTAAGAAAAAGCTCCGTAATCTTTCATGAAAAGATAAGGGTTGTCAATTTCTAAACTTCTTATGGCTTTCATGAGAGATTCTTTGAAAGTCCTTCCTATAGCCATTACCTCGCCTACAGATTTCATCGTAGTGCCTAAAACTTTGCTGGATTCTTTAAACTTTGCAAAATCAAACCTAGGTATTTTTACCACTACATAGTCAATGCTTGGCTCAAAGCTTATAGGTGTATTTTTTGTGATATCGTTTTTTATCTCGTCAAGAGTATAACCTACCGCCAAAAGAGCTGCCACTTTTGCTATGGGAAACCCTGTGGCCTTTGAAGCCAAGGCTGAGCTTCTTGAGACCCTAGGGTTCATCTCTATAACGTAAAAATTATCGCTGTTTGGGTCCACTGCAAATTGAATGTTTGATCCTCCAGTATCTACACCTATTTTTCTTATAATAGCAAGGCTAGCATCTCTAAGCATTTGATACTGTTTATCTGTGAGCGTTTGGGCTGGAGCTACAGTAATAGAGTCCCCAGTATGAACGCCCATAGGGTCAAAATTTTCTATAGAACACACTATTACTACATTGTCTTTTGTGTCCCTTATAACTTCAAGCTCAAATTCCTTCCATCCTATAAGGGATTTATCTATAAGCACTTGATGTATTGGAGAAGCCTCCAAAGCTGCGCTCAATTTTGAAGGAAATTCTTCTAAATTATAAACTATAGAACCGCCTGTTCCCCCAAGAGTAAAAGCTGGTCTTAATATAGCTGGAAAACCTATATCTTTTATAGAGTCAATACCTTCTTGAAGAGAGTTTACTATTGCATTTGGTGGGACTTTCAAACCTATTTCTTCCATGGCTTTGGCAAAAAGCGCTCTATCTTCACCTCTTTTTATAGCTTCATAGCTTGCGCCTATTATACCAACGTTGTATTTTTCCAATATACCAAGCTCGTATAAATCTTTTGCCAAGTTTAAGGCAGTTTGACCGCCAAGGGTTGGCAACAAGACATCTGGACGCTCTTTTTTTATAATCTCTTCTAATATTTCGGTGGTTAGGGGTTCAATGTAAGTTTTAGTAGTTAGTTCCTCATCTGTCATTATGGTGGCTGGATTTGAATTCACAAGTATAACCTCATAACCTTCTTTCATTAGAGCTTTACAAGCTTGGGTACCTGAGTAATCGAACTCCGCCGCTTGGCCTATAATTATAGGACCGGCTCCTATTATGAGTATTCTTTTGATATTGGTATTTTTTGGCATAAAAATTATTATACTATACTTAATCTGTTGATATAACCTAAGCTCTTTGTATATCCTTTGAAGTATTTTGCTTTTTAACGGCAAATCTACCTATAAATATAGATATTTCATAAAGGGCTATGAGGGGTAAGGCCATGAGGATTTGAGTAGAAACGTCAGGGGCTATCAAAGCGCCTATGAAAAATGCCACCACTATAAAATATTTTCTGAAGGATTTTAGTTGTTTGGTGGATACAATACCAGCTCTTTGAAGCATGAATAAGAATATTGGCATTTCAAAGGCTATCCCAAAGCCAAGTAGCATTTTTAGTAAAAAGTTTATATAGAGCTCTGCTGAAAGCATGGGTTTTGCTCTAAGTTGGCTAAAGCCAATACCTATTAAAAATTTAAGAGCCATTGGAAGTACTGCGAAGTAAGCAAAAGTAGCACCCATCACAAAAAGCACCAATGAGAAGAATACCAAAGGAAAGACAAGTTTCTTTTCTTCTGGATAAAGGGCTGGTTCTACAAATCTCCATATTTGATAAAGTATAATGGGTATGGATAGAATGATGCCTACTATTACAGATATCTCCATCATTATAAACAAAGGCTCAGTAGGCGAAAGAGTGATTAGCTTCATGCCGGGATAGTATATATCTATGGGGTATTTTAAAATCTCAAAAATATATCTTGCGTAAAAAAAACTTATGGCAGAAAATATCAGTACCGCTGCTATAGATTTAAGTATTCTCTGTCGTAGTTCCTGAAGATGCTCCATCAGGGGAGCTTTCGGAAGTTCCTTCTCCATCTTTCTTTTCCTCGGTGTTGGTTTGTTCTTTTTCAAGCTCTAAAACTTTTTTGTTCACACTTTCTATGTAAGCTTGCATCTTTATTTCGTCTATAAACTCCCTTGCTTTTCTAGTAAACTCTCCTAACTTTGTAGCCACGTCCATCATTTTTTCTGGTCCAAGCACTATATACGCTATGACAAGTATTATTATTATCTGGCCTAAATCCATAGTATTCTCTCTACCTGGTTTCCAACAAACATCCATAGTATGGCGCCAATAGACAAAAACGGGCCAAAGGGTATATAGTATTGCATATTTTTATTTTTTATGATTGTGGGTATACTAACTAAAAGTCCTATAATAGAACCAAAAAACATGGCACCTAATACCATATAGACCCCGCCAAAAGCCCCTATCATCGCTAAAAGCTTTATATCACCTATGCCAAGCCCTTCCATCTTTCTTACCTTAAGATAAATATAATATATTGAAAACGGTAGTAAACCACCAAATAAAATTCCTAGTATAGAGCTTTTAACATCAACGAAACCATATGGAGTTAAGGAAAACAAAAGGCCTATCGCCAAGCCCCCGTAGTTGAAACTATCCAAAAGTATAAACCAATCAAGGTCTATAAAAGACTGTACTATTAGTATTGAGCCAAACACCAACGCTTCTACAGTTTTTATAATGTCTTTTATGTTTAAAGCTGATATATCTTGACTGTTTTTTATATAAAAAGCATAAACACAAAGGCTAAAGTAAAGACCAGTAAGAGCTTCTACCAAAGGATATCTAAAGGGTATCTTGGTTTTACAACTGCTGCATCTTCCTTTCAAAAAAATATAAGAAATTATAGGTATGTTCTCATAGGCTTTTATCTTGTGTCCACAGGATGGACATTTGGAACCTGGATAAATTACGGATTCACCTCTTGGAAGCCTGTATATAAGGACGTTAAAAAGGCTTCCAAATATGGTACCAAGTATAAATGACATAAATAGTATGAAAAGTGTCATATCTTTAATATTCTTATTTTGGCTAACATGTCAAGCATAGCTTTTGAGTAATAAACATTTGAAAGAAAAGAGGCTATAGTACCTATGGTTAGGGTGGTAGCAAAACCTTTTACAGGACCACTGCTAAATTGAAATAAAATTAAAGCTGCCACAAGGAGTGTGGCGTGTGTATCGTAAACGGCACTCAAAACTCTTTTATAGCCGTATTCTATGGCTTTTCTTAACGTATTGCCCCTTGCTAGCTCTTCTTTTATACGTTCAAATATCAACACGTTTGAGTCCACCGCTATACCCATATTGAGTATTATACCTGCTATGCCTGGTAATGTAAGAGTGGCTCCTAAAAGCACAAGACCAGCCCAAAGAAGAAGCCCATTCATTACAATGGCTATTGTGGCGGTTATACCAGCTGTTTTATACCTTGATATAATAAGAAATACCACAAAAAGAAATGAAGCTATACCAGCGTATATACTTTGTTTTATTGCGGCTTTTCCAAGAGTAGGTCCTACGACAGCGTCTTGAAGTATATGTAGCGTAGTGGGTAATGCTCCGGCTCTTAAAATAGCTGCTAAATCCCTTACTTGGTCAGGTGTAAAATTGCCGGTTATTTGCCCTTGGTCTGATATTCTTGAACGTATAACAGGAGCGGACATAACCCTATTGTCAAGGACTATTGCAAGTCTTTTTCCTATGTGGCTCTCGGTAAAATTACCAAATATTTCAGCGCCTTTAGAATTAAGTTCAAAACTAACCGCTGGGTTGTTGAAACTATCTGTGCTCTCGTAAGCGGTTTTTAAGTCAGCACCTGTTATAATAGGTTTTTTCTTTACCAAATACCACTCGTGGCCGTCTTTTGATGGGAGGATTTTTTCATCTGGTTTTAGCTCTTTTTGCAATGCATCTAAAGAAGGTGAAGCGTCCACCACTTCCATTAGCTCTAGTTGTGCAGTTTTTCCAAGGACTTTTTTAGCTCTTTCCAAATCCATAACACCGGGTAATTCCACCATAACCTTAGAGCTACCAAGTCTTGTTATTACAGGCTGTACTACACCAAGCTGGTCTACTCTTCTTCTTAAGACTTCCACCGTTTGAGTGATGACGTTTTCTTTGATTTGGCTAAGATACAAAGAACTAAATCTAACCTTTACTTTAAGAGGAGATACCCTTGATACATCTATTCTGTTGGTATAGTATTTTTTTAAAAGCTCGTAAACTTTTTGGTAGTCGGAAGCATTTAAAAGATCTATGTATATACCATCTTGAGAAGGTGTAACATCTAACACGTTTATGTGGTTTTTGATAAAAAGCTTTGATATATCTGAAGCTGTGTTTTCGTATTCTTCTTTTATGACTTTTTCTATATCAGGGGCTAGCACCATGCTTATGCCCCCTTTTAAATCAAGGCCTAAGTTAACAGGCTTAAAAGCCACCACCAGTAAAGAGCCCACAATTATAAAAAGACCTATAAGTATGTTTACAAAGATGTTTTTTGGCATATCTACCCTTTACACCCTAAGTCTATAACGCCAAAACTATCTGATCGTTTCCTATACAATATTTTTACCTTACCATCCTTTATATCCATAAAAGGTAAAAACATCATATGATTGTCTGTTAGTTCTAAAATGGCATCTTCTACGCTCATTGGTTTTTCAACGTAAAAAGTTTCCTCTATTATAAAGGGTTTAGTTTGCTCTTGCTCTTCGACTTGTTCAAACGTGGTTTCATGTATCCCTTCTTTGGCTTTTGAGCTTTTGCGACGATAGTTTAGTCTTCTCTCTTTTAATTTTAAAAGCTGACGCTCTATTTCATCCATCACCCTATCTATTGCGGTATATACATCCTTGTCCTCTTCCCAAGCGTGCACTGTACCACCGCCGTTGTTTTTTATGTATATATCCACATCAACTCTAAAGATAGAGGTTTTGTTTATGTTGTCGTCTGTATGTTTGGCTCTAGCGCTTGTTATAGTGACCACTGTCTCTATTTGGTCTTCTCCGGTTTCTCTTAAAAGCCTTTTAAACTTTGATAATTTAGACTCTACGAAAGCCTTCAGATGGTCTGTAATTTCAAAATGCTTTCCAATAAATTCAATTTGCATATCTATCCTCCTTTAAAATTGATAGTAATTGTACCACTTTCCACAGGTCCATTGATGGGTTCAAACCTAAATCTTCTCACATAGTTTACAACTTCTCTATCAACGTATGCTATGCCACTTCTTTTTAGGATTATTACCCTTGTTACATATCCAGATGGTGATACAAAAATCCTCAAAACCACTGGTGCTGGAAACTCACCTGCTCTTATGATAGGGGCTGGAGGTGCATATATAAGCTTTCTAGAACCCTCATGAAGGTAAGAGCCTCTGGAGCTTATGGTAGCACTTATGTTGCCTATTTGTTTAATGGCTCCTTCTATATCAGTCTGAGCTTGTTTTCTTTGAGCTTCTATTTCTTTTTCTAAAGAAGATAATACGCTTACATTTTTTGGTGGGGCTTTTGGTGGATGATGGACTACTGGTATTTTTATATCTCCTTTTTGAAAAACTTGTCTAGGTCTTAGTGCGCTGGTTTCAAGATGATGAGAACCTATAGATGGTTTATAGCCTTTTGCTGGACTCAAAGGCTTAGAGTAGACTTTTTTCATATGAAACTTTCGTAGTTTTATGGGTTTTGGTGGTGTGGGTACCTCTTTGGGCGGATTTATTAGTTCTACTTTTACAGGTGGGTTTTGATATTGACTTAAAAGAGGTCTCATGGTAAAAAGCATAGCAAGACCAGAGAATAAAAATATGTTTATTAGTATAGATACTACAAAAAACGGTATCTCTTGGGCGTCTTGCTTTAAGTCCATATTAAATATTCTAACATATTTAAATATTTTTAAAAAGAAAATCCTCAAAATTGGAAAAAGAAGATTGTTTGAATTCTAAATATCTGGCTTTTAACCAAAGTTGTATTATAAAACTTTTTGCATCTATGTAATCATGCTTTAGTATATTTTCTATGCCTTTTATACAGCACACCTTCGTATATTCTTTTTCTTCTTCGTTGCCAGCCATCTTTTTGCAAATATGTTTTATCTCTTCTTTTTTGGCTTTTAAAAATAATACATATAAAAATACCTCCTCTGAAGAATCCCCAATGCTAGGATATAAAGATTTTATGAATATTGGTTTTGTTTTTAAAAGCGATTTGTATAAAAGGCTGGTGTCCTCTATGCCAAGCTCTTCTACTATCTCTTTTTTTATGGTATCTTCTATTGATTTTTCAAGGTCGTTGTATTTTATGGAATCTATAAGACCTGCTACTATTTCTTCTGCTTCATCTAATATTGGGTACCTAAATTGTTTAACATTTAGTTGATATATATCGTCTGCTATGGCAAAAACGCCAATAGCTACGGCTTTTTTTCTAAGCGTTATAACTCCTTTGTATAGATTTTTAAACTTTACAAACACTTGAACCCTTCCAAACTCTTTGCCGAAGCGTACCGCATCTTTTCCGTAGATTTTTATATACTCTAAATTTCCTTTATCTTTTAGCTTGTTAAACCAATCCCAGAAGATATAGTTTGATTTGTCTACAAATGCTTTAAGTTTTTTATCTGAAAAGCCAATAAACTTTACATGCTTCAGGTTCATTTGACTATTCTGGCATCAGCTCCGAGATAACCCGGTATGCCAAACGTTTGATATAAAATCTTATAACGCGGTGTATCGTATTCCCATACTGCCATTCTAAGGGGTATTCTAAATATAAGCTTTGGTTTTAGGCTTTTGGCATCTTTTATAAAAAAAGAAGGTGGTGGTAAAATTTTATTTTTGATACTATACTCTTCATAGCATATATTTTGATTGTTAAAAAGAGCGTATATGGTAAAGCCTTCTTTTTGTATTTCCAAAGCTCTGCTGGCTTCTGGTGTTTGGGATTTGTTTACGCTAAGAATTTTAACGTTTTTATACTCTTTTAAAAATTCATCGTAGGAGTCTCCAACATATCCAAAAGCTATTCCCATTAAAAGCCCCAAAACTAAAAAAATCTTCATAAAATCCTCCTCAACCTATCAGAAAAACTAGGAGATTTGATATTTTGAGAGGCTATTAAAGGCATGTTAAAGCTAGAATCACCATAAGTTATTATTAGGTTTGCTATTATTTCGTTTTGCTTTATGGGAAATTTTATATCTTTTATAGGTTCTATAGAATAAGATATTTTCATTCCCGGATATACCACAAGGTTAAAATCTTCTGAAGCCAAAAGAGGTATTTCTTTTTTGTCCCATGGCACCTTTATAAAGCCTACTTGCTCATTTTTTGATATGAGTTTTTGCTCAGACACTTGAGTTTTAGCGGTATCTATAAGTGTTATAGCATCTTTTAGAGCGCTTGTAAGAGGAGATTTACCAGAAGCTCCAAAAATAACCCCAAGTATATCGATATTGCCTTGCTTTGAATCAAATACAAAGTTTGCACCTGCTGGTAAAGAAGAGCCTGTTTTAACGCCAACTATGTTGTCTTTGCCAAGGTCATAGTTTACATTGTATTGTATACCTGCCACTGGTAAGTTTACCTGAGGCATAGCTACTATATGCCTAAAGGTTGGTATTTGCATGGCAAGCTGAGTTAATCTAAACTGGTCTACTGGGCTACTTACAGTACCAGCGTTTGCACCGGCTGGATCTTCGTAGTGAGTATCTTTTAGCCCAAGAGCTTGAGCAGTTTTATTCATTTTATCTACAAAAGCCTTAACGCTACCGGCATCCCATCTTGCTAAGATATAAGCAAAGTTGTTGGCAGATGGTATCATAAGTCCCTCTAATAGCTGTCTTTCCGTTAGTTTTTCGCCTAAGCTTACTTTTACCACAGATTGACCATCTTTTTTGAAGGCTTCGTATTCATTAACTTCTTTTTGAGTGATAGTAAAGCTAGGGCCATCTTGTCCTATGGATAAAGGATGGTCTTTTAAAATAATGTACGAAGTCATTATTTTGGCTACGCTTGCTAGTGGCCACTGTCCTTGGTTTGGGGTTTTTGCTATTATGCCGCTTTGAAGAGTTCCTATTACACCATACCTTATGTCGGTAGGCCAAGATATGCTAAAAGCTCCGGGTATTTGTTGATTTTTTAAAGTAAGCCTAAACTCTGGCTTAGGCCAGCTTCTAAAAAGCTGAAAAAACACATAAAAGACAAAGACCAACACCAAAAGAACGACTATGCGTTTAAGGTTCTTATGTTTTGAAGCTTCACTCTCGTTGTAATACATGAGATTATTATAGCAGACTCTTAGGCGTTGATTTTTTCATATTTTAAAAGCCACAGTATGACGAGCCCAGATAACAATACAAAAGCACCGAAAAACTGCTCTACAGTGATGTTTTTAAAGATAACGTGGCTTGTGCTGTAATACCCTACCACTACGCTTGTAAATCCATAAAATATGAGAAATATAGAAAAAAGTTCTCCTGGAAACCTTTCCTGCTTTTTTATTATATAGTAAATAAGCAATATGCTATAAATTATAAATAGTGTACCATACATAAATTGTACTGGATAAAATGGGATAGAGGGTGGTGCTATTTCTCCAAACTTGTATACTATGTAAAAGAACGGGAATTTCTTTAGCATGTGAAATCCTGGAGTTACGTCTACTTCGGAAGATACTGGTCTTCCAAAGCCAAACCCTACAAAACCAGCAGATATATAACCAAGTCCAAGGGTTAGAGAGCCTACCACAGATGTTATGTCTAGGGCTTTTAGAATGGGTATGTTGTAAAACCAAGCCACTAGCACTACACCAAGTATAGCCCCTACTAAAGTCCCATAATAATCTACCCCGCCGTTCCATATCTGGAAAATACCCAATAAATTTGGTATCTGATCATGGTTTTTGACAATGTAAAAAAACCTTCCTAAAACGATACCAGATAAAGTGCCTGCCAAAAATATGTTTTCTGTTTGAGACTTTAGTATACCAATGTGCTTAGATATCTGTAGAGCTAGCACATAGGATATAAA
Source organism: Hydrogenobaculum acidophilum (assembly GCF_054656715.1). Taxonomy (NCBI): domain Bacteria; kingdom Pseudomonadati; phylum Aquificota; class Aquificia; order Aquificales; family Aquificaceae; genus Hydrogenobaculum; species Hydrogenobaculum acidophilum. Next base: position 95,250 of record NZ_BAAHXP010000001.1, on the reverse strand, counting down.
AAGGGATATCGTCATCATAAGCCCAAAGCTAGATAGAGCAAATCTGCCAACGTTGATATAAAAAGGCATCAGAGTTTTTTCCAGATTGTACCAGCTTTGGTATCTTCAAGCTTTATGCCTTGTTTTAAAAGCTCATCTCTTATGAAGTCCGCTACTTTAAAATCTTTGTTCTCTTTGGCTAAGTTTCTGGCGTTTATCAGAATTTCTAAAAACTCTGTTGATATGTTTACGCTTGAAGCAGGCTCCAAAGTTTTTAACGTTGTGCTTAAGGTGTTCTCTTCTAAAAGCCCAAAAATATCTTTTAACGTTTGTTTTAGGCTGTTGGCTAAAAATATATATCCTTCAAGCTCTTTTGGCGTGATATAACCCACTTTAAAACTTTCTGTCTTTGTTCTATTTAATTCTCCTGCTGCATTAAACACGTGGGCCAAAGCCAGCGATGTGTTGAAATCTTCCGATAGCGCTTTGTAAAATTGTTCTTGGGTAGTTTTTTCTAGGCTGTAAAAATCTATGTTAAGAATTGGGTTTCCTTCTTTTGCTATGGCTTTTAGTGGTTCTATATCTTCTACGGCGCTTTTTAACCTTTCGTAAGCTTTTTTTGTTTCTTCCATTTTTTCAAAAGAAAAATCTAAGGGGCTTCTATAGTGAGTGAAAAGCACTAAAAGCCTTAAAACATCGGGATGATATTTTGTATATATGTCCTTTAACGTGACAAAGTTGCCAAGGGACTTTGACATCTTTTTGCCACCCACTGTTACAAGACCGTTGTGCATCCAATATCTGGCAAAAGGTTTACCTGTTATGCTTTCTGCTTGGGCTATTTCGTTTTCGTGATGAGGAAATACAAGGTCTATGCCCCCAGCGTGTATATCTATCGTCTCGCCTAGGTGTTTAAATATCATAGCTACACATTCTGTGTGCCAGCCAGGTCTTCCGTAAGACCAAGGGGATTCCCACCCTGGTTCGTGGGATTTTGAAGCTTTCCAAAGGGCAAAATCTAATGGATTTTTCTTCTTGGAGGAAGGCTCTATCCTAGCACCTGCTTCTAGTTCTTCTGGACTTCTTTTGGAAAGTTTTCCATATTCTTTAAAGCTATCTATGGAAAAATAAACATCTCCATCGCTTTCGTAGGCTTTACCAACCTCTATTAGCTTCGATATGAGAGATATAATCTCTTCCATGTGTTCTGTAACTCTTGGCTCAACGTTGGCAGGTTTTACATTTATCGCTTCCATGTCAAGGTAATAGCTTGCTATATATCTATTTGCTATGCTCATAAAATCTTTGCCTTCTTCGTTGGCTTTGTTTATAATCTTATCGTCTATATCCGTGAAATTTCTTACAAACTTTACCCGGTATCCCAGCTTTTCAAGGTATCTTCTAAAAGCATCGAAAACTATAAGGCTTCTACCATGCCCAACATGAGAGTTATCGTATACAGTTACACCGCAGGTGTATATGTTTACCTGAGGAGGATTTATCGGTACAAACTCCTCCAAACTAGCGCTAAGCGTATTGTAAAGTACAAATCCCATACTTCTATTTTAACCCAAAATACAAACTATGTTAAAATAAAAGTATGGATAAAAAGAAATTATTTTTTATATTGAGTGGGGTGTCTATTTTGCTTAGTTCTTGTGCACAGCCGGTGCAGCAAGGTCAAAATCCTATAGCTATGTTGCAACAACAATACCAATACCAGCAACAAGAGATAAACGAAATAAATAGAAGGCTTGATTCTTTGGACGAGTCTTTGGCGAAGCTTAGGGTAAAGCTTGGTCTTTCTGCTTACAACAACATAACAAAGCATTTAGGTGAAGAACAACCACCACCTATAAATGAAAATCAAGAGCAGCCTTCAAGCTTAAGCTCTTTACCGGCTATAACACCATCCAAAGGTATTAGGCATCTTTCTAACACTGTCACTATTATAAATTCTACTGCTCCACCTCAAAATACAGGTTCTTCTTCAAATTTGAAGTCTTTGATATCCAATACACCTCAAACACCTCAGGAGCTATATGGAGAGGCGTATAAATATTATCAATCCGGACATTATCAAAAAGCTAAAAGTCTTTTTAAGGAGTTTATCCTAAAGTATCCGCATTCAAAACTTACAAACAACGCATACTATTGGCTTGGTATGAGCGAAAAGGCTATGCATCACAACAACGAAGCTTTGGCTATACTGCTTTCTTTGATAGATAAGTGTAAAAAAGGAGAACTCCCCTCCTGTGACAAGGCACCGTCTGCTTACTTCTCAGCCGCTAACATATACAAAGAGATGGGTCAGAAAAAGATGGCTGTTAAGCTTTATAAAGAGCTCATATCTCTTTATCCTGATAGTATAGAGGCGGCGCTTGCAAGGTCTGAATTAGAAATTCAATGAACAGAGAATACTACGGCTTTCTTGTAGGCGTTGGTACACTTGCTTTTTTGTTGTCATTTAAATTTATAACCCTTTTAGGTTTGATCATACTAAGTTTTTTTGTGGCAAAAGAGCTAAAAGATACATCGAAGGCAAGTACAAATATTTTCCTAGCCCCTATTATAATGCTTATTAGCACTTACAATTTGGCTTACGGTTTTTTGGCTATTTTTTTAGTTGTGTTTTTGGAGCTTTTAATATCAAAAAACATAGATTTTTTTTATAAGAGTTTTTTTATACTAAACTTAAGCTCTATACTTCCAAGTTTTATATATAAAGTTAAAGAACTTGGAAATCATTACGTTTTAGGGCTTCTTCTTAGCGTTTGGATACTTGATACTATGAGTTATTATATAGGTAAAAACTTTGGCAAGCACAAGTTAGCTCCAAGCGTATCTCCCAACAAGACTATAGAAGGTTTTATAGGGGGAAGTACTTTTTGCATTTTGTTTGATATATTTTACTTTGGTTTTTCTAAAGGCCTTATTGTAGGGATAGCTATAAGCCTTGTGGGGGTTTTTGGTGATCTTTTTAAAAGCCTAATAAAAAGGCAATACAATATAAAAGATTTTTCAAATGTCTTTGGACCACATGGTGGTTTTCTCGATAGGTTTGATGCTCTTATGTTTAGTGCCGTTGTATTTTATATGATAAATGCGTCCCATTGACGTGGTTTTAACAATACTTCTTATTCAGATAATAGGTCTTGTAGGAGTTTACAGCTCTACTTACACCAACTATGGGTTTCAATATGGGCTTTTTATAAAACAGCTTATATATATAATATTTAGCTGGTTCATTATGTATGGTATGAGCAAAGTAAAGTTTTCCTCTGTTTTATCGGTAGCTCCTTTGATATACGGTATAAATTTGTTTCTTTTGATAGCGGTTATGTTTGTGGGTAAAACCGTATACGGAGCCAAAAGGTGGATAGGGATAGGACCATTGGGTATACAGCCATCGGAGTTTATGAAAGCCTCCGTTATACTTATAGTGGACTATATAATTTACATAAGCCCCTATCTAAAAGCCCAAAAAATCTTATATATACTTCTTAGTATAGGTATCCCTTTTCTTATCATATACAAGCAACCAGACCTAGGCTCAGCGGTAATAATGCTTCTTCCAGTTATGTCTTTAGTATTTTTTGCTAAATTTCCAAAAAACTTTTTTAGATATGCGATACCAACGCTCATAGTTATACCAATTGTAACTTGGCATTTTATGAAGCCATATCAAAAAGAGCGTATCCTCACCGTGATAAACCCAAAAGCCTACTACGCAAAAGGTGGTTATCAGCTTATACAGTCAATAATATCAATAGGTTCTGGTAGGATATTTGGCAAGGGATTTTTGAAGGGTACCCAGTCGCACCTTCTATTTTTACCAGAAAGGCATACAGATTTTATATTTTCTGTAATAGCAGAAGAGTTTGGCTTTGTGGTATCGGTAGTTATATTGCTACTTTACTTATACTTGGTTTTAAGGCTTTTAAGCATATCTTACTATTTGAGGTTGTATACAGAAAAAATATTCGTTGTTATGGTGGCATCTTTTATATTTTTCCACTCTTTAATAAATTTAGCTATGGCTATGGGTATAATGCCTGTGGTAGGTATACCTTTGCCTTTTATATCTTACGGTGGAAGCAATATAGTGGTTAGCTCTATTCTTCTAGGGCTTTTCTTTTCTATAGTAAATAGCCACAAAGAAGTGAAGTTTAGCTTACTATCCCATGATAAGATTATTCATTATGATATAGGTGAATGATAAATATAATAAATATTTAAAAACTTATAAGAAAAAATTAACTAATGTCAATAAACAGATAATATATGATGGTATGTATTATAGGAGGTGTTAGGTATGGAAATAGAAAATCAACATGATGCTAAAGATAGGCTTTTATCATCTATTGTTAGAATAAGTAATCAGCTTTTGGAAACCATCGACAAAGAATTACAAGAAATTAGCTTGCTGCAGGAAAGCGCTTATGAGGACAAAATAAAGGATAAGGATTTTGTGGTCACTATAATAGATGTGGTAGAGAGCCACAAGATATATGTTAAAAACTTTTTCTCGGTGTTAATAGATAATACGGACTGGGTGCCTCTTGATTATACTGAATGCAAATTTGGGAAGTGGTATTATAGTGTAAGCGAAGAAGATGTAAAGTCTAAGTATGGTGATAAAGCGCTAAAATTGTTTAAGAAGATAGGTGAATCTCATAAAGAATTTCACGAAATAGGTAAAACAATACTTAAATATTATAGAGAAAATAACCTTAGAAAAGTATTGACGCTTATAACCGATTTATCGGACAAAAGTAGAGACATGGTCTACAATTGTATAGCTTTTGCTCAAGTAATATAATATATATCATTTACAATATATTGTATTTATGGTATACTAAAAAACCTATAAGGTAGTCCCCATCGTCTAGCCTGGCCTAGGACACCGGCCTTTCACGCCGGCGACGCGGGTTCGAATCCCGCTGGGGATGCCATCTTAAAATAAATTATCAAGTATCTTTTCAAATCTTAAAAGAATGATAAAAAACTATTGACTTTTTGGGCTTTTATTAAATATTTTATTTATCCTATTTTTGGAGGCTTTTATGAGAGAAGATTGGAGCCTAAGAAGCAGCTGGTCTAACAAAACCCAAATGCATCTTGCTAGGCAAGGTATTATAAGCGAAGAGATGCGCTATGTGGCGAAGGTGGAAGGCCTTCACCCAGAGTTTGTTCGTCAAGAGGTAGCCAGAGGTCGCATGATTATACCTGCCAATATAAATCATAGACACTTAAAACCAATGTGCATAGGTGTAAACTCGAAGGTTAAAGTAAATGCAAATATAGGAAACTCTAAGCTAGCGTCTGATATACCACAAGAGATAGAAAAAGCCAAGCTATCTATAAAATATGGCGCTGATACTATAATGGATTTATCTACTGGCGAAGCTATCAAAGAGACAAGAGAAGCTATTATAAACGCTGTAGATGTGCCTATAGGAACTGTGCCAATATATGAGGCTTTTAAGATAGCAAAAAATAGAATAAAAGATGTTACAGAAGACCTGATATTGGATGTAATAGAAGAGCAGGCCAAGCAAGGCGTATCTTATATGACAATACACGCTGGTGTATTGAAAGAGTTTATACCTCTTACTACCCATAGGGTTATGGGTATAGTATCTAGAGGTGGTGCTTTGATGGCCCAATGGATGTTGGAGCATGGAAAACAAAACCCCCTTTATACAAACTTTGATAAGATATGCGAGATATTTAAAAAATACGACGTATCTTTTTCTCTGGGAGATGGCTTGAGACCAGGCGCTATAGCGGATGCTTCCGACGAGGCCCAGCTTTCTGAGTTGATGGTGTTGGGTGAACTCACTAAAAAAGCGTGGGAGCACGATGTACAGGTAATGGTGGAAGGTCCAGGGCACGTGCCTATGAATCAGATAGAGTTTAATATGAAAATACAGCAAAAATATTGCCATGAAGCGCCATTTTACGTGCTTGGTCCTTTGGTAATAGATGTGGCTCCTGGGTACGATCATATAGCTTCTGCTATAGGTGCTGCGATGGCCGGTTGGTATGGTGCTGCGATGCTTTGCTATGTTACACCAAAAGAACATTTGGGATTGCCTAACTTAGAAGACGTAAAGCAGGGGTTGATAGCTTACAAGATAGCCGCTCATGCTGCTGATGTGGCCAAGGGCTTGCCTGGTGCTAGGGAATGGGACTTAGAAATGTCTAAGGCAAGGTACGCTTTTGATTGGAACCGTCAGTTTGAGCTTGCTATAGACCCAGAAACTGCCAGAGCGTATCACGACGAGACGCTTCCCCAAGAGGGTTATAAAACCGCTAAATTCTGTTCTATGTGTGGTCCAGAGTTTTGCTCTTACCGCATATCTCAGAATGTCCAAATGGACTTTGAAGAAAAGCTAGCCGAGGGTACATGGCAAACTCCTTAGCGAGGAGCATGACCGGCTTTGCTCATAAGAGTTTTGATGTTGATGGCTTTAGCATAGTTATAAGCATAAAATCTTTAAACGGGAAGGGTCTTGACATAGTTGTTAAGATTCCTTCCCCTGAGCTTCAATTTTTAGAACCATATATAAAAGATTATATAAGAAGCTATATATCAAGGGGTACTGTGCTTATCAATATAGATGTTAAGCAAAGGTCTGATATAGAGCACATAAATGTTGAGCTTTTAAAAAATATAATAACAGATGTAAAAAATACCTGTATTGCTCTCAATATAAATATTTCAGAGGACAAAGTTTTTGATATAGCAATGGAAAATTATAAAGCTTCTCAAGAAAAAAAGGAGCAAGACAAAGATTATATCATGAAGCTTTTTGAAGAAACCTTTGAAGAGTTAATGTTTTCTAAAGAAAAGGAAGGGGCATTTTTAATAAAAGATATAAAATCTCGTGTGGAGCTTTTAGAGAAATATTTACAGCAAGCAAAAGATATGTTTAAGGAATATGAAAATTTGATGAAAGAGAAGCTTTTGGAAAAAGCAAAAGCCTTTAACTTGGAAGAGCAAAATCCTATTGTTATAAATGAGCTTATGTTTTTGCTTCAAAGGCTTGATATATCTGAAGAGTTATCTCGCATAGAAAATCATTTAAATCATATGCTTGAAATATTGAATTCTTCTAATGTAGAAAAGGGCAAAAAAATGGAGTTTGTAGCTCAGGAACTTCACAGAGAAATAACTACGATGTCAAACAAAGTTCCAGAACTATCGCGAATAGCGGTGAATATGAAGTATGAAACGGATAAAATAAAGCAACAATCGGCAAACTTAGAATAAAGGAGAGGTTATGGAAAAACTTGAACTACCAAAAGATATGAAGGATAAGATATTAGCCACCTGCGTAAACAAAGTTCTATGTCTTGAAGCTATGAAGTATGTATACCTTGTTAAAAAAGAAGATGGCACTCTTGATGTGGCAGAAGAGTTTGAGAATACCGATTATCATGCTCTTTGGTTTGTGGTGCTTTCTGTGGTAAACAAGGCTAGAAGACTTCTAAATGGCGAATCCATCGAGGATATCTAATGCCTTACGTTGTAAGGGTAAGGAAGAAGTTTAACGCGGCTCATTTTCTTACTTACTACAAAGGTGCTCCTGAACCTCTTCATGGACATACGTTTGGTATAGAGGTGTTCATAGAGGCTGACAGTCTGGATAAAGGCGGCATAGGAGTGGACTTTGTGGATATAGACAACTATCTTGACGATATATTGCCAGACTATAAACTTTTAAATGATATATTTGATTTTTCTCCAAGCGCAGAAAATTTAGCTAAATACTTCTTTGATATACTAAAAGCCAAATACAACGTTAAAAAAGTAATAATATGGGAAACGGAAAACTGCGGTGCTGAATATTACGAATAGTCAAGCCTCTATTTTTGACTTTAGGGATTCAACTTTTTGTTTGAGCCTACCGGTCTTATTGCCTTTTCTGTAGTCTATAGCCATATTTACATATATTCTATTGGAGTCTTCTTTCATCACCTCAAGGCCTTTTTTCACTATATCAAGAAGAGGCTCTATGTCGTTGCTTTCTATCATAGTAGCCATTGGGGTGATAACATAATCTAATCCAGATTCATGGATTATCTTGGATACTTTGGAAACATATTGACTCAATGACTCACCTTTGTCCACCGGAAACATGCTTATAGATAGTATATAGCTCATCGCTTGCCTCCTTTTATATGTGCTTTTAAAATTTAAAGTGCTTTATCTTAAAAGCCATGATAAAGAGCATTTATACCATATAATCTTTGAAATCAAAATAGAAAAATCTTACAAGCTCGTTTAGGTCTTTTTGCATAGGGTATAAAAGCCTTTTTAACTTCTCATACATATCAAATATAGCGTCTTGGTTTTTGCTGGCTTTTACCCATCTTGGTAATACAACATAAACATAGTAAAAAGCTATTTCTATATCGGTAAAGGTTTCCATTAAATCTTTTACTAAAGTTCTACAAAATTCAAACAAATCTACGCTTTGGCAAGCCTCCAATAGATTTGGTATGGCATATGCTACGTAGCTTATGAGAAGGTTCTCGGAAGTGTAAATATCTTTTTTTATTTTTTTAGAGGCGTAAAAAAACATCTTATTTTCTTTGAGCCTTTCTTTTACTTGTTCTGACTTTGCTACTTCTATAAAATCTACTATATAACTATCCAAGGTTTGGACGTATAACGTGACATCGTTTAAAGAGGTTGAAAGCTTAAGGATGCTTGATAACGCTATAAATACCGCTTGTAGCAACGCTTCGTCTTGCTCGTATCTTTGCTTTAGGTTGTTAAAAAGCGCCTCAAAATAATTTTTAACCTCTTCTGAATACCCTTTGTAGTTGTTAATATGAAATAGCACATAGTATGGTGCTACGTACTTTATAAAAGTTTTTACAGTTTCTTTATCGCCTGTTTTGTAGATGTCTATAAAGGCGTTGAAATCTCTTATGGTTTCCATGGCAAAAGCTTCTATATCGTTTTTGTGTTTAATGTATATTTCTACATAAGCCCCAAAAACATTTTCTAAAAACAACAAAACTTCTTGGTTTACTATGCTTCTATAAAACTCTATTATATTTGCAAACTTTGCAAGGTCGTTTTGGACGTTTAATCTTTGAATGTTGTCTATCATCAAAGGTATTAGGAACCTTATTATCACAGAAGGAAGACTGTTGTCTATGACATCTTGTCTATCTATAGCCTCCAAGATTTTCTCAAAGTTGCCTTTCGTCTTTGCTTTTGACATAACTGATTCAAGCAATTTTAATATGTGTTTTTTGTTTCTTTCGGCTTCTTTTACATCAGGGTCTAAGGATTTTAATGTGCTTGGCTCTGCTTTTAGAAGTTTGACAAACACTACATATGCATGGGCAAGAAACTCATATAGATTTTTCATACCGTTTTTAGTTTTTCCCCATTCCAAAAACGTAACATAGAAGAAATCTACATCTTCTTTATCGTTTGGGCTGAATCCAAATTGCTTTATAAAGCTAATTGTTAGTTTGTAAGCGTATTCTTGTTTTGACTCTATTTTAAAAAGTTTTTTTATAAGGTTGATTAGCCAGTTCATAAGTATATCATACCAAATTGGCAATGTCTTCTTCAAATCTCTTTAAAATAGTTTCTTTTGAAAACTTGTTTTTGTAAATATAATAGGAATATTCTTGGGCTTTTGATAGTATATCCTTGTCTTTAAAATAAAGAACGGTTTTTTTCATAATCTCTATATCGGTTGGGTTTACCAAAAATCCGTTTTTACCCTCCTCTATCGCTTCTTTTATACCCCCTACGTAAGAACCAATTAAAGCACAGCCGTTTGCTAAAGCCTCTATCGCCACCCTTGATATAGCCTCATCGTACTTTGATAAGACAAGCACTATATCGGCATCTTGGTAGTATGGATAAGTATCTTTTTGAAATCCTGCAAAGCTTATTCTTAAGTTGTTTTCTTTGGAAAATGCTTTAGCATCCATAAGGGCATCTCCGTCACCTACTACCGTAAACTCAAACTCTTTGTAAGGTTTTAACTCTTTTGCAAGATATAAAAATTCCCATACACCTTTTGATTCGGTTACTTTGCCTATGAAAAGAAGTTTTATGGCATTTTTTGGAGGTTTTTCTACCTTACCCTCATCTACAAGGTTATAAAGGACTTTTACTTTGTTTTTGTCTACACCTTTTGATACGAGCTCGTCCTTTAGCTTTTGACTTACAGCATAGACGATGTCCATTTTTGATAGTATTAGCTTTGCTACAAGCGGATTTTTTAGATTTTCCATATGCCTAAAAGCGATTACTTTTTTTCTTAAAAGCTTTGAAACCAAAAGCCCTATTTCGTATTCTTTGGCGTTGTTTACCACTAATATATCGTGGTTTTGGGTTTTTAAAAAACTATATATATCTTTAAAAGCTTTTATATCAAAAGAATAGTTTGTAGTGGTATAGCATTTTTTAAAACCTTCCGTATGTTTATCTACAAAATTGTCTTTTGAAAGGCAGAGAGTTATATCAAAACCGCGTTCTTTTAGGGCTTTTACAAAGCTTATGCTGTGGAGTTCTATACCACCAAAGTTTGGATTTTTGTTGGTGGCAAGCCATAAAATCTTTTTCATTTTGAGAACTTGTCATACTTAAAAAATTCCTTTAAAAGCCTTTCAATTTTATCTACGGTCTTTTTTATCTCATCTTTAGTGATAGCGTACGGCTCTTCCACTAGCCATGTTTCTCGCCTTTTGTGTGATATGATGTATGGGCATGTTTTGTCAAGCTTGTCACATATTACAACCAACACGTCTAAATCTTCATAAGGTATATCCTCTAAAGCGTTGTTCTTAAAAGCATAATTTAATCCTTTTTCTTTTAAAAGCTCCAAAGTGATTGGTTGTATCTCGGTGTCTGGTTCTAAGCTTGCTGAGTAAACTTCTGCTTTTAAGCCCAGTTCTTTTAATATCTTTATGGCTAACGCCTCTGCTATGATACTTCTATTTGAATGTTTGTCGCACACAAAACCTATTTTCATACTTATATTATAACGTTTTTAGGCTTTTAAAAGCTTAGACATAGCTATTTCGTCGCAGGATGGAAACTTAGAACAATTTATGCACTCTCCCCATATTTTGTGTGGCAAAGTCTCTTTTTGTATAAGTTTAAAACCCATCTTTTTAAAGAAGTCCACTTGGTATGTGAGTACAAAAACGGTTTTTATGTTGTAATACGCTGCCTCTTCTAAACACTTTTCCACAAGGGCTTTGCCTATACCCTTTTTGATGTAGTCTTTTATCACCGCCAAAGATTTTATCTCTGCCAAATCTTCCCATACTATATGAAGAGCGCAGGCTCCCACCACTTTTTCATTATCAATTGCTACAAAAAAATCTCTTATATTTTCATATATTGAGCTAAGTGACCTTGGTAACAATACACCTTCTTTGGCATAATCGTTTATAAGCTCATGTATATATGGGGCATCTTTTATTTTTGCTTTTCTAATGTCCACTCCAGATACTCCTTTAAGACGGCTGCGTTGTTTTGAGGTTCTTTTGAAGCGTATAAAAGTGTTATAGTGTTTTGCTTGGATAAATCTAGAAGTTCTTTTATGTCTTTTTTTTGAAGCTCTTCTACGTAGCTTTTCTTAAAAGCCTCAAAATCTTTCGTCTCATGATAAAACTTTCTAAGCTTATCCGAAGGGGCTATATCTTTTAGCCATAAATCTACCTTGTCTTTTTTTATACCCCTTGGCCAAAGCCTATCTACCAAGATTCTTAAACCATCAGTATCTTCTTTTGGCTCATATACTCTTTTTGTTTTGATCATCTAAATATCTCTTGGAAAAATAAAAGCATGTGGTTCCAGGAGCGTTTATCTGCCAGTTCGTTGTAAGCACTGCCATTTGATTTATTGTCCCCAGCTGCTTTTTCTGTGAAAGAATGCACCGCATCGCTATACATTATGATTTGATAGTCTGCTTTTCTTTCATTCATTTCCTTTATAAAATCTTCCACTTGAGACATAGGTACAAACGGGTCATCTACCCCATGACAAACCAATATCTTAGCTTTTATAGGGTTTCTATTTACATCCAATGTAGAAAGCCCACCGTGGAAACTCACCACACCTTTTATATCTACTCCTTTTCTTGCAAGCTCTAAAACAGCAGTCCCACCAAAACAATATCCAATAGCCCCTATATATCCTTCTTTTAAAAGCTCAAAACTCTTCAGGGCTTCCATAGCATCTACTAGCCTTTTTCTTAAGAGAAGATAGTTTTCTTTGTAAGAGGATGAGAGCTTGGCTGCTTCTTCTCTATTCTTTGGCCTTACGCCTTTTCCATAAACATCCACCGCTAGAGCTATATAGCCTAAAGATGCCAGTTCTCTACACTTTTCTTTTACGAAATCTCCAACACCCATCCAGTTGGGGACCACCAATATACCAGGCCTTTTTATGTCAGAGCTTTCTTCGTAGGCTATATACCCTTCACAAACTATATCGGAAGAATTGTATTCTAAATCTTTAGCTATCATAGTATATATAATATAAGCGTTAAGGTTTGGGGTAGCAAGCGTTTAAGCAGTCTGTCTCACAGTTTTGTGTAAGCCCTTGGCATTGTTCTTTGCAATAATCTTTGCAAGATATAGCCTGAGGTGGCTTTTCTGGGCTTTGGGAGGTGCTTGTGTTTTGATTGTTTTTAGCTTGATGAGAGCATCCGGCTAATACGAGGCTAAAAATACCTAAAATAATAAGCTTTTTTCTCATAGTTAAATATGATAGCACGAAAATTTTTAAGAAGATGCTTTTTTACAGACCAAAATACCCCCTTCGTGACCTACTACGATGAGTTTATCGCCATTTTTCACATCGTCTAAAACTTTGGCGTGCCACTCTGTTACACCTAATATAGGTGATGGAGAGACAACTTCTATCATAGTTTTTGCCTTGGCGTCTTCTTTTGCATAAACTTCTTTGCCAAGTATTGCGTTTTCTGGTTGAGAGGATTTTGGTGTTTTTACGCTTATCCACTCTTTTGAGATTTTACGAAGAAGGAATATATTGATAACGCTAACTATAAAAAATGTGATAAGCTGGGTTATAAGCATATTTTCGTAAGGGATTTTGGTGAAATATTCTAATAAAAGCCCAAAGATACCGGTAACAATGGCGCTTAATCCTATCGGGAAAAGTATCATAGCTGGATGGAGTAGTTCTGCAATAGAAAGTATAATACCAATGCTTATCCATATAAGTGGACTCATTTTTCTATAAGACCTTTAATGGCGTCTATGATATTGTTTGGAAATATTATCACCTTTGAGCTATTTGAAGAAGATAGCTCTTTTATAGCTTCTATATAACGCTCACCCAGTTGTAAAAGACCAGCGGTTTCGCCTGACTCTTGAAGAGCCTTTCCTATCATAGATATAACGTCGGCTTGTGCTTGTCCTACTCTTTTTATGGCTTCTGCTCTGTTTGTTTGTGCTATTAGATAGCCCTCTGATTCTAAACGTTGTTTTTCTCTGTTTGCTTCTGATTGCAGTATTATGGCCCTTTTTTCTCTATCAGCTTGAATTTGTTTTTCCATAGCTTTTACTATAGTTTCTGGTGGTAGTATGTCTTTTATCTCAACTCTTGTTATTACTATGCCCCATTCACTTTCTATGCCTGACAGGTTGTTTCTTAGTTTTCCATTTATCTCATCCCTGTTTGATAAAGCGTGCTCTAACTCCATTGAGCCTATAATGGCTCTTAGATTTGTTTTAGCAAGTTGTATCAAAGATGCGTCTATATTTGTAATGTTGTAAGTGGCGTTGTAGCTGTCCACAACCCTATAGAAAAATACAGCATCTATTTGGACTATAGCGTTATCTTTTGTTATGACGGCTTGGGATGGCACATCCAAGAATTGCTCTCTTACGTTTACCTTGTTTCTTATGAAATCTATAAAAGGGGCTATGAAAGCAAGTCCAGGTTTTAAAGTTCTATGGTATCTGCCAAGCCTTTCTATAATCCATTCCTCTCCTTGCGGTACCGCTCTTACTGAAAATCTTACAAGCACCAAAACGATTATTAGTATAATTAATGCTATTATCATGCAAGCACCCTCCTTTAATTAAAATAAGGTTTAAATAGAAAAAGTCAATCGTTGTTTTTATTGTTAAGCGTCTTGATGCTCTACTTTGTATTGCAACTCTAAAAATGCTTTTCTTATTTCCTCTGGCAAGTCCTCTTTGTACTTTGCTTTATAATACTCTTCATAAAAGTCTATGAGTCTATCTTTTATGGTGTGAAGGTCTACTTCTAAATTGGGCTTTTCATAGGTGCTTTTTCTAATATCTATAACTTTGCTTGTTATTGGTTCTGATTTTAGCATATTTTCTAAGTTTTTTGTATTATCAATGCTATCTTCTATTATAACGCGAACATATCCTTTAACATCTTCTATCTCTTTTACATTAAAATTGTTGGCGTTCACTTTAAAGGTCTTAAGCTGGTTTTTTAAATCCAGTTTTACTTTTTCTACTTTTGCCACAGCGTTTTCTTCCAATATAACAAAGTTAAAGTATTTTTCTTGGCCTTCCTCGTTAAAATCTATCTGATAGCAAGAGCCCGTATAATAAGCTTCTGCGGATGTACTTATTTTTTGATACTTATGGATATGTCCAAGCGCCACATAATCTAGCTCTTTTAGGCTCAGTATGTTGTCTAGGCTTATAGCGTAAAAATCGCTTATTGTGGCTTCTCTTTCTGATTTTGTTGCTATTGCCCCTTTTGCCATCATATGAGAAACCATTATGTTGAATTTGTTTTTTGGGGCTTTTGAGATGATAGTGTTTATGAAATTTTCTACTTTATGTGCGTAATCCGAAGTTGCATTTTCTTCCCATATTTTTACTATGACTTTGGGAGAGATATATGGTACACATATTATGTTTGTATCTTTTATGGTTATCACGTAGTCCGTAGAGGAAGGTTTTATAAAAAGATGCATGTTTGCGTACTTTGCAAGCGTTTTATATCCTTCAAAGAATGCGTGGCTATCGTGATTTCCTGTAATGGCTACTATAGGTACGTTTAAGGCGTTTAACTCTCTTACCATAAAATCAAATATTATTTTTATAGCTTCTGTATCTGGATTGTATTGGTCAAATATATCTCCTGCCAATAAGATAAAATCTAAAGGTTCTTTTTTGGCAAAGTCTATAATCTGAGATATAGCATACTCTGCATCGTCGTTGCGTAATTTGTGCTTAAGATGTTTGCCCGCGTGTATATCCCCAACGTGTATGAACTTTATCATCTTAAGCCTCTTATCTTGGCGGTGTTTTTGTATCTTTCTACTTTTGATACATCTTCTTTTTGCTCTTCCATAATCTTTATCTTTTCTAAAAGGTGTTTGTCTACTATAGATATAGCTTCATCTATGTCGTCTGTGAGATGTATAAGAGATAAATCTTCCTCATCTATCGTGCCATGTTTTATGAGGGTGTTTTTATAAAAATCCACAAGACCCTCCCAAAACTCTTTACCAAAAAGAATAAGCGGAAACTTTGGACTTTTCTTTGTTTGTATCAAGGTTAGAGCCTCCGATAACTCATCCATTGTACCAAAACCGCCTGGAAATACTAAGTAAGCGATGGAATATCTTATAAGCATAACTTTTCTTACAAAAAAATACTCAAAGCTCATAGATAGGGTTTGATAAGGGTTTGGTTTTTGTTCTTTTGGAAGCTTTATGTTTAAACCAACGGATATAACGCCCGCATCTTTTGCACCTCTGTTGGCTGCTTCCATGATACCAGGACCGCCACCGGTTATTACGTTGTAACCGCCTTTTCCAAACTCATAGCTAAGTTGATAGGCTTTTTTGTAGTAGAAGTTGTTTTCATCAAACCTTGCGCTTCCAAAAAATGTTACTGCCGGACTTACATGAGAAAGCGTGTCAAAACCACTTACAAACTCGCTTAGTATTTTGAAGATACGCCACGTATCACCTTCTTTTAACCTTAACTCTTCAAGTATGCTGTTGTTTTCCATAGTTTTTTAAGCTTTTAACATTATCCAAAAGGCATTATTAAAGAAGCGTAGTAAAAACCTTCTTCCTCTAAATTGCCGCAAGAAACCAATATGCCGTTCATAGGGTCATCGGTGGATATGTTTATATAATCAGAAGGGGCATAATCCACGGCTTCTTTGAGATATCTGGCGTTTAAGTCTACGCTAAAGGCATCCCCTACGTAATCTATGTCTATCTCGTCCCTTCCTTCTGTAAATTCCCTGTCCGATGTTTCTCCTATTAAAATGTTGTCAGAAAACGTCAACTTTATGGGTATTACGCTACCTTCTGTGCTAAAAGAGAGTCTTTTTATCATGTCTCTTAACTCTTTTCTTGGTATTTTTGCGTTTATAGGTCTTTCTATGTGCTCAATGTACATTTTGTAGTCTGGAAACTCTCCTTCTAAAAGCCTACTAAACAAAGTCCATCCGGTAATTTTATCTTCGAAGATAAGAAAAGAACTTCCAGCTTTATAATAAACGTTTACAAAAGAGGCTTTGTTCACTATGGTTTTAAGGATTTTTACGGTTTTTTTAGGTATTGTAAAAGACATGTTGTTTAGGGTAAGTTCTTGGTTTGTCTCATCTTGAGGATATTGTCTCTTAAATACAGTCAGCCTGTTGCCATCTGTGGCGGCAAACTCTATTGAGGGTTTACCATTTTGATTGTCAAATATAACGTTAACGCCTGTGAGAGTTGGGTTTGCTGTATCTTCTTTTGCCACTGCGTAGTCAGTCCTCTCTAGCCCTTCTAAGAGTAAAGAGCCTAATATTATGTTTGATATCATATCTTCTTCTATCTCTGGAAAAGCCGGAAACTCGGAAGCCTCTGCCAATGTGAGCTTAAACTTGCTTCTTCCGCTTTGTATTTGAATATAACGGCTTTTATTTGCATCGTCTTCTACAAGCGTTATAGTGAAAGTGGCGGATGAAAGACTCTTTATTATATCGCTTAACTTTTTAGAATTTACACAAAGCAAACAGCTAACATCCGATTGCTCTGCTTTACCTTCTATTTTTATATAGTTTTCTAAGTCTGTGGCTTTTACAAAATATCGAGAGTTCTCTATTTCTATAAGAAAATTAGAGAGTATAGGTAGTATGGATTTTGACTCTGTGGTATTTTTAGCTTTTGATATTATATCGTCAAACTCTTTCTTGTCAAAAGTGACGCTACACTGGTTTTTATTGATATCCATACATCTATTATAGCATAATTTAATTTTTTTACAAAAAATATTCTGGTATAATATAATCTTATGATATGGAGGCTTTTATGTTAAAAGTTGATATAGTGACGCCAAAAGGTGTAGTTTATACTGAAGAAGTAGAATCTGTCAATATACCAGCCTATGATGGGGAAATGGGGGTACTGGAAAATCATATGCTTCTTCTAACTCAAGTAAAACCGGGATTAGTTTATTTTAACAAAGATGATAAAAATGGTATAGCGATAGGGCACGGCTTTGCAGACATAACGCCGGATAAGGTTATAATCTTAACAGAAGAAGCGATACCAGTAGGTAATATAGACTTAGAAGAATACAAAAAAATGTTTGAGGAAGCCACAAGGAAGTTAGCCGATGCAAAGACTGCTGAAGAGATATCAGAGTGGCAGAAAAAAAGAGAGTTGGCAGAAACTTTTATAAATATAGCAAAGCATTTTAGCCCAAAAATAAAAGCCTGACAAGGAGTAAAAGGTGAGATTACCAGAAAGGTTGGTAGATAGAATTATAAATAAGTTGGTATCAGAGCTTTTAACGGAAAAATATATTGAAGTAGAAGATGTGGACATGTTTAAAAGGCAACTTTTAGCGATATTTAAAGAAGCTGATGAAGAAGAAAGAAACCTTGACGAAAAAGCAAAGGAGATATTGAAAGAACAACTATCATATATAGAAAAAGAAAATATAGACTATAGAACCGCTTATAGAACTATAAGGACAAAGCTTGCGGAGGAAATGAAAATAGAAACAAAACCAAGAGAGCGTATGAATCAAATTACAAATAGGATAAGGGATCTCATAAAAAATGATCCAAATATAGAAATTTTTGAAGATATACCGCAAATAAGAAAGGTTGTGTCTTCGATACTAATAGAAGCTGCTAAAGAGGAAGAAGAAATAGAAAAAGAAGTTCGTATGCGTATAAAGAGTTATTCAAAGAAGATTGTGGAAGGCACCTCGGAGTGGAACATCCTTTATAAGAGAATTTATCAGGATACTTTGAAACAAAGGGGCCTTGCCTAATTATAAAAAAAATTAATTTTTTTTTAATAAAATCTTAATACTAAAAATATAAAATAAAGGTTAAAATAATAAAATAAACTTGTTAGGAGGTATTTTACATGGCTGTAAAAGCTGACAGAACATTAGATGCATCTGGTCTTAATTGTCCGCTACCAGTACTTAAAACAAAAAAGGAAATGGCAGAAATGTCATCTGGTCAAATTTTAGAGCTTATTACTACAGACCCAGGCGCAAAAGCTGATATACCAGCGTATTGTAAGAGAACCGGTGATGAGCTTTTGGAAACTGTAGAAGAAGGTGGAAAAATTATATTTTACCTTAAGAAGAAATAAGGAGTTAAAAAATGGAAAGAGTAGCCATAATAGCCACAAAAGGCACATTAGATATGGCATATCCACCGCTTATACTAGCATCTGTAGCAGCTTCTATGGGATTAGAAACAGCTATATTCTTTACATTTTATGGTCTTAACATCATCCATAAAGAAAAGATGAACCAGCTGAAACTAGCCCCTGTTGGAAATCCTGCTATGCCTATGGCTTTCCCGCCATCTATGGAACAAAAATTTCCTTTTCTTAAAAGCGTGTCAAACTTTATACCAGGACCTCCACAACTCATGGGTGTAATACCCGGAATGACGGATTTGATGACAGAGATGATGAAGAAATCTATAAAAGAACATGGTGTAGCTTCCATACCAGAGTTGTTGCAGTTGTGTAAAGAAGCGGACGTGAAGATGATTCCTTGCCAAATGACGATGGACCTTTTTGGTTACAAATATGAAGACTTAATAGATGGCTTAGAGCCACCTGGTGGTGCTATGACATTGTATGATTTTATATTAGAAGCTGATAAACCAATCAGTCTTTTTATATAAGGATTTTAAATGAAGAATGTTAATCTTTATACTCTTTGTATGAAGCTTATAAGATTTTTATTATATTCTTATAAGCAAATCTTAATTGATTTTTTTGATTTTAGGATTAAACTTATTAAAGGAGAGATTTATGGCGGTACCTAATGGATTTGAAAAGATTGTATTTTATATTTTGACTGTACCATTTTTTGAAAGAGCTGATGCTGTAACTGGTGAGCTTATAAATCCTCAAGCAGGTGCTCCTTTCTTTTTAGCAACAGCGGCAACGACGATGGATTTTGAAGTGGAGATGGTGATTACATCAGAAGCAGGCTTCTTGCTCATGAAGGACAACGCTAAGAAGGTTAAGGTAAGACCAGGCGTAGAGCAAACGGTATATGATTTTATAAAAATGGCTAAAGATGCCGGAGTAAAGGTATATCTTTGCGTACCTTCTTTAGATTTAACAGAAGAGTATAAGAGAGAAGACGTAAACACAGAGCTCTGCGATGGCATAATAGGCGGTGCTGCATTCTTAGATAAGGTAATGAGCGGTGAGTACGCCGTTATAACTCTTTAAGGAGGTATTTGTTATGGATGGACACGCTTATGGATACAATCTTCCCATATCACAGAAGACAAAAGATGTGCCATGGGAAGAGAAGGTTAGAATTGTAGAGGAAGTCAAGTCAGACTTTCGCTATCATGAGTATATTTTTGGGTGTTTAAACTGTGGTGTTTGCACAGCGTCGTGCCCATCTAATAGATTTTTTGATTATTCACCTAGAGAGATAGTCCAAAGATTCTTAGAAGATGATGTAGAAGTGCTTTACGATATGATGCACGAATACATATGGGCTTGCTCTCAGTGTTTTACCTGTTGGATAAGGTGCCCGTTTGTAAACAACCCTGGTGGTTTAGTGGCTATAATGAGAGAAGTAGCTGTTAGAAACGCCTTTGACGCCACTAAAGACCTTCTCAAACCTTACGGTCGTGTGCTTTTAAAGGTTATGACCACTGGTAACCAATTATCTGCCGACATGTTACAGCCAGACTTTTTCCCAGACTGGGGACCAAAAATGGCTGACAATATGGAAAATCTCCGTGCAAAGCGTATGGCTATACCATTTGACGTGGGCAAATCAGTTAAAACCGCTTGGGAAGTATCTCTTCAAACTGCTATAGAGCTTTACAGCATATGGAGAGAAACTGGTATATTTGATATGCTAGAAAAAATAGACCCCAACCTCTACAACGTTATTATGGATATGGTAGAGGAAAATGAAGAGCGTTGGGAAGATATGCAGGAAGAATAATTTTACGCAATTTTTGGCGTTGTGCCAAAAAAATTTTTTTAGGAGGTTAGTATTATGAGTTTACTTAGATATGACAAGACCAAATTTCCAATTCAAAATAACCATGCTCACTACGATGAGATTTTTGAGCGCATGGAAGAATTGGAAGCAAAGGGAGAAATCCTTATACACAGGATAACAGATGAACATAAACCTGTAGAGGTTTATACAAGAACCGGACGTATAAAGACTGTACCTACAAATAAACTATGGCATCATAAATCTTGTGGACAATGTGGCAACATTCCTGGTTATCCAGCTTCTATATTCTGGTTTATGAATAAGTTTGGATATGATTATCTTAACGAGCCACATCAAACTTCTTGTACTGCATGGAACTATCATGGTTCTGGTACATCAAACCCCGTAGCGCTAGCCGCTGTATGGCTAAGAAATATGCATCAAGCTTGGAAAACTGGTTATTATCCTTTAATCCACTGTGGTACATCGTTTGGCTCTTATAAAGAAACTAGAGAGCAGCTTATAATGAACAAAGAGTTGAGAGATGCTGTAAGGCCTATACTTAAAAAACTTGGCCGCTTAGGCCCAAACGGAGAGTTGGTAATCCCTCAAGAAGTAGTGCACTACTCAGAATGGGTTCATGCCAATAGATACAAAATTAAAGAGCTATACGAGAAAGAAGGCAAACCAAAGGGTATAGATGTATCCAACGTAAGAGTTGCTATACACAACGCTTGCCACGTTTGGAAGATGATAGCCGATGATTATGTGTATGATCCAGAAATATATGGAGGCCAAAGACCTGCTGCTTCAACAGCTGTGGTAAAAGAGCTTGGTGCTATCATAGCAGATTACTATACATGGTATGACTGTTGTGGTTTTGGATTTAGGCATATATTGACAGAGAGAGAGTTTACGAGATCTTTTGCTATAAACAGAAAATTGAAGGTAATATATGAAGACGCTAAGGCAGACCTTATAGTAACTCACGATACTGGTTGTACGACAACTTTTGAAAAGAATCAATGGATAGGTAAAGCCCACGATATGTACTATCCAGTGGCGGTGATGTCAGATGTTATGTTTTCAGCGTTGGCCTGCGGTGCTCACCCATACAAGATAGTCCAACTATATTGGAACTGCTCAAGCTACGAACCCCTATTGGAAAAGATGGGTATAACCAACTGGAAAGAGCTAAGAAAAGAATGGGAAGATACCGTGAAGTATATCAATGAGCTAGATAAAGCAGGAAAATATGATGAGCTTCAAGAATTCTTTAAAACCTACGACCTATACGAGCCATATAGCAGAACATCCGATGGTAAGCCAAGAGCTAGTGCAACAGCAGATAAAGTATTGTTTAGATCTTAATAAACCTTTAGGAGGTTATATATGTCTAAAAATGTATTGGTAATAGGTGGCGGGCCAGCTGGTATATCCGCAGCTAAAACTCTTGGTAGATTGGGTGTGCCTACCATTTTGGTGGAAAAAGAACAAAAGCTAGGTGGTAGACCGATATTAGAGGACTATCACACCTTAATTCCAAGAAAGTTGAAGCCCTCCCAAGTGTTAGGTCCTGTGATTGATGAGGTAACTAAAAACTCAAACGTGAAGGTGAAACTTGGCACAGAGGTAGAAGCCTGTGAAGGTACTCCTGGAAATTACAAAGTGAAGTTGTCAAATGGTGAAACCGTTGAGGCTGGTGCTATAGTAGTAGCCACCGGTTTCCAGCATTTTAATCCAAGAAGAAAGGGAGAGTTAGGCTACGGACTTTTCCCTGATGTAATAACAAACCTTGAGCTAGAGCAGATGTTTTCTCGTCAAGGAAAGCTCTATAGACCATCAAATGGACAGTTGCCAAAACGCGTAGCTTTTGTATTTTGTGTAGGTTCTAGAGATAGACAGCTTGGAGTAACAAATGTACACTGCTGTAGGTACGGATGTGCTCTATCGGGCTTGCAAGGTACAGAGATAAGAGAACACTATCCAGATGTCGATGTATTTTGTTATTACATGGATGTTAGAACTTACGGTACTTGGGAGTATCCATTCTACTGGGCTCCTCAAGAGAAAGCAGGCGTTAGATACGTAAGAGGTAGGATAGCTGAAATTACATTTAGACCATCTGATGGAAGACTTGTGGTAAAGCATGAAGACACCATAGTTCAAAGACCTTCTGAAGTGCCAATGGACTTGGTGGTTTTGGTGCTTGGAATGGAACCATCAGAAGGTACGAAAAAAGTTGCTAAAATACTAGGTTTAAACCAAGACCAGGACAATAAGTTTTTAATACCTTCAGACAACTCGGGTTCTAATATCATATCTAACAAAGAAGGTATATTTATAGCAGGTGCTTGTAAGGGCCCTATAGATATAGAATCTTCCATGTCTGAAGGCGAAGCGGCTGCAGCAGAAGCAATAGCTTTTGTAGGAGCTAAGGTGAGTGTGTAATGAGCAATCTTAAGCCAAACGAGGGGTTTAAAGCGGCCCCTCTTGATGATTTTTTAGTTAGAGATTATCTTATCAAAATATTGGGTGATGGTGAAGAGTTAGCCCAAGAGTTTTATTCAAGGGTGTTAGAAAAGTCTAACATCTTTAAAGAAGCATTTTCAAAAGATAGACTAGCTTCTTTAGATAAAGATACGCTTTTAGATATATTCTATAGGATGTATCCGGCGCGAAGATTTAGAAATAAAATAGTGGAAGAAACCGGCATAAACAACCTAAAAAAAGCTATTAGTGATTTATTATACGCTAAAGCAGACTCCTGGGAGCAAAGAGTAAACAACTTTACCAGTATCATAAGAGGTGTAAGCAAGAAAAACGCAAGAGATATAGCTGCTGAAATCTTACATTTTACATTTCCAGAGGACTATATACTATTTACATCTTGGATATGGGACCCAGAGTCTGAAAGTGGGGCTATAGTGTTTCTAAAAGAAGAAGCCCCAGTTAATGGTCATGGTAGAGAAATGTATGGTTCTACGTACGAAGAGTTTTATCAGACATATGTACAAGTTTATGAAAAGCTTCTAGAATTCGGTATAAGAGTTAGAGGGTTTTTGTTTGTAGATATATTCCTAGCTATGATTTACGGCACTTATGTAGACTATATGACGTTATCTACGATGCATAGTGCTAAAGGTTTTTTCCCACCGGCAGATTTTATAGCGAAACGTCTGCTTGGTGTTTTAAGAGACGATGAAGTAACTTTTACCTATTGATTAGGAGGTTGTTATGGCTATTCATGAACGTGGCCTTGTAGAACAAGAGCGTATTTTAAAGAAGGACAGAATAGTAATAGACGGTGTAGATGCCTCTGGGGACTGGAACCTTATTATATTGCCTAGGGTGATAGATGATTATGATCTAGATTTTGCTAAAGATATAATAAATCACCCCCAAGGCAAAACCATAAACCAGTGTTATCAGTGCTCTTACTGTACAGCCAGCTGTCCTGTACACAACTATTGGGACGAGAAATACAATCCAAGACATTTTATATACTTGGCTAGATTAGGGATGCTGGACGAGCTTCAGAAAAGGGCTGATGTGATATGGAGATGTGTATCTTGTCATAAGTGTACGCATAGATGCCCAAAAGGCGTATTGGTGGAAGAAGTTTTAAAAGTCATAGTAAACCAGATGTCTAAAAGAGGTCTTATAGAGGAGTATCCATCCAAGAAGTTTGATAAGTTCTTCACCGAAAGCGTTATAGAATACGGTCGTATTGAAGATGGCGAGCTATTGTTTGGATGGATGGAAAAACAGGGCTATAGCGTAATGAAAGATCCTATACTCAAAAAACCTATACCTTTTGCGGGTGGTTTGCCAGATTGGTTGAAAAGCTTGGCGATTAAACCGCTCAAAGGTATGAATATAGACTTCTTGATACTTAACGCAAAACATATGCTTATACATCCTAGAACTCAAAACTGGAACAGATTTAAGCAAGTTTTGGAAAGAGTTATAAGAGAAGAAGGTATAATGACTCACTAAAGGAGGTTTTACATGGGTGTTATTGGTAAGAATGTGGCTTATTATCCAGGATGCTCTCTAGAAGGTGCTGCTAGAGCTTACGATGTATCTTTGAGACTAGTGGCTAAAGATTTAGGTTTAGAGCTTGACTATTTGAAAGATTACAATTGTTGTGGTGCTATGGAATCTAAGAACGTAACTTTCTGGGGTACCATACTCATGAATGCTAGAAATATGTCCTTGGCAAGAAAACAAGGACACGAGGTAATTGTAGCCCCTTGTAATGGTTGTTCGTTTTCTTTACAAAGAGCCTGGTACTTTTTAACTACCGATAACTCGGTATTCACAAAAACTAATGCGCTGTTAAGAGAGGGTGGTGTAGATCCGCTGGATGTGGTACCAGAGACCTATCATGCGTTAGAGTGGTTATATGAAGAAGCTGGACCAGAGAAGATAAAAGAAAAGACCAAGAAACCTTTGAAAGGTTTAAAAGTGGCAAACTACTATGGGTGTCTTTATACAAGACCACACTTTTACGCCAGGACTTATTCTCATGCCGGTGGTCAGGATTTAGATAAAGATAGACCTATGAGAAGAGCTACGGCCGATGATGATGAACATCCATTCTTTCAAAATAAGCTTTTGGAAGCTGCTGGAGCCACTAGCGTAGAATTTGAGCCTATGCACACTCAATGCTGCGGTGGTCCTCACTCGTTGTCTGATGAATCAGTATCTGAAAAGTTTGTTATGATGATACTTCAAAATGCCAAAAGAAATGGTGCAGATGTTATAGCTACCGAATGTCCATTGTGTCATGCCTCTTTAGAGATGTACAGACATAGACTTATGCTTAAAGGAGTACCAGATGTTGATGTTCCAGCCGTATATTTTACGCAGCTTTTAGGTATAGCTTTAGGAAGAAGCGCTTCCGAAGTGAAGCTAAAGGACAATCTATCAGATCCATTACCAGTGCTAAAAAGATACGGTTTGGTATAAAATAAATTAAATAGAGCCCCCTTTTTTATGGGGGCATATATTCTAGAGGTGGAAAACATGGATTTACATGGTAATGTAGATGAGAACATAGTTGATCATAACGGTTGTCTGATACCTAAAAACTTATATTATGATATAGAAAATCAAGTTTGGATTAGGTTGGAACCGGATGGCAATGTTACTTATGGCTTGACGGATGTTGGGCAAACTAGGTCAGGCAAACTTTTGCATATACGCATAAAAGATGTGGGTAAAAAAATACCAAAAGGGAAGCCAGTGGCTTCTTTGGAAAGTGGTAAATGGGCAGGTCCTATTCCATGTATAGTTGAAGGTGAAGTGGTGAAAAGAAATGAAGAATTGTTGGAGCAGGCTGATATAATAAACTACGACCCTTACGGAAGAGGGTGGATAGTTACATTAAAGCCGGTTAATTTAGAAAGGGATTTGAAAGATTTAGTTACAGGCGAAGAAGCCGTTAGGAAAATGAAAGAGTATATTGATAGAGAAGATATTATTTGCATGAGGTGTACGTAGTATGGCAGCTTCTGATAAGCATGTTATACTTTTAGTTTCTCAGTGGTGTGCCACGTGTCCAGATGCGGACGCTCTTTATCAAAAATTACAGGCTGAGTTAGGATTTAAATATGAAGTGTTGGATGTTGCCCAACCAGAAGGTAGAGCTTGGGCGAAAAAATTGATAGTAAGAAGTGTGCCATCTACTATCATAAATGGCAAGTTAACTTTTGTAGGAGTACCATCTGAAGAAGAGGTAAGGAAGGTGTTAAATTCATGATGGAAGCAGAAGGTCAAAAAATATTGATACTTATGACAAGCGGTCCTAAAACTCCTCACAGATGCGCTACGCCGTTTTTCATAGGTGCTCTCATGGCTTCTAACGATGCAATAGTGGAAATATTTTTTAATATGGATGGCACAAATTTGATAAGAAAAGGTATTCCAGAGTCCATATATCCAGGTGGAGATTCCTGTGTGGCAGGTCAAAAACCAAAATCTGTATATGAATTTATGAAAGATGCGAAAGCCGCCGGTGTTAAGCTTTATTCTTGTAAGCAAGCTATAGATTCTTCAGGTCTAAAAGAGGATGAATTGATACCACTCTTAGATGGTGTGGTACCGGCTGGCGAATTTGCTCAGAAGTCTTTAGAGGCAGATAAGGTTTTAATTTTTTAGGATTTTAAAATCTAAAAATTAATTTAGAAAAATTTAAATAGGAGGTTATAAATATGGCAGTAGTAAACGGGTGCAACATCCCAGAAGATTTACTTTACGACGTAGACGCAGAGGCCAACGCCTTCACATGGGCAAAAGATAACGGTGATGGCACGTTTACAGTAGGTCTCACATCTGTGGCGGCGGCTATGGCTGGTAGGCTTGTGGCCTATACACCTAAAAAGCCCGGAAAGGCTGTGGAAAGAAGAAAGTCTGTAGCTACCATCGAAAGCGGTAAGTGGGTTGGTCCTGTTCCATCACCTTTGAGCGGTGAGGTGGTGGAGATAAACGATGCTGTTAAGGCTAATCCAGCTTTGGCAAACGATGACCCATACGGTGCTGGTTGGATAGCTAAGATAAAACCCACCAATCCATCTGAGGTCTCTATGCTTTTAAAAGGTGCTGAAGCAGTAGAGAAGCTTGGTGCCATAGCTAAAGAAAAAGGTATTTCCTGCGGTTAATATAATCTATGCCCTACTCTTTTTGAGTAGGGCTTTTAAATTTAAAAATTAATTGAGGTATATCTAATGAAGAAATTTGCCGTTGTTTTGATGTCCGATGTAAATACAAGTGAATTACGAGTAGAGATGAGTATGAGATTTGCTTTAAGGGCATCGGAAGACTCAAGGTTCGATGTTAGATTTTTCTTTTGGGCTGATGGTGTAAAAGTCCCAAGACAGATAGAAAATATCCCCCATCTCAAAGAGTTGTTTTATAAGCTTTTAGAAAAGGGTATTACCACTATGGCATGTATCAACAACTCTACAAAGCTAGGAGAAAAAGAATACAACGAAGAAAAAGGTATAAATGTATTGGCTATTGGACCAGAACTTTTAGAGCTTATAGACCAAGGAGCCGAAATTATTACATTTTGAGGTGAAGTTTGTATGATAGATGTTGAAATAGATGAATCTTTTTTAGAAAAGCTGAAAACTGGCTTACAAACAAAAGAAAAGCATTTTGGCAAAAATATATTTTTTTATGGTCCTGGTTTTAAACATTACGAAGTAGAAGATTTTAAAACCGTTTCTAAGCCGAGGTTTGTGGATATATCTATCACTGGAAAAAAATGCGAGCTTATGTGCGATCATTGTGCTTCTAAAATACTTCATCACATGATACCGGCCACTTCCCCTGAGGATTTAATAAGAGTATGTGGAGAACTTAAAAAGTCCGGCGTTGGCGGTATATTGATATCCGGAGGCTCAAACAAGGATAACGTGGTAGAATTATACGATTACAAAGATGCTATGATATACGCCAAGAAAGAGCTTGGTCTTACAGTAACATGCCACGTTGGGTTGGTGGATGAGAGATTGGCAAAAACGCTTAAAGAAGCAGAAGTAGACGCTGTGCTTCTAGACATAATAGGAGAGGATGAAACTATACACAAGGTTTATAAACTTCCACATAAAACTACAAAAGATTACGATGAGTCTATGAGGCTTTTAAAAGAATATGGTTTAAAGATAGTGCCTCATATAATAATCGGACTTCATTATGGCAAAATAAGGGGAGAGTTTAACGCAGTAGACATGATAGCCAAATATGACCCGGATGCTTTGGTGCTTGTGGTAGTTATGCCTTATTATGGAAACGCTAGATACCAGCTTGTAAAACCACCGAGTGCAGAAGAGGCTGCAGAGGTTATACTTTACGCTAGGAAGAGAATGCCAAAAAATCCTATAATAATAGGATGTGCAAGGCCTGCAGGAGAATATCGCTTAGCTTTTGATACTTACGCGATGTTAGCAGGAGCAAACGGCATAGCTTTTCCAGCCGAGGGGATAGTGTCTCAAAGCCTAGAATTTGGCATGAAACCTCATATATCACCAAACTGTTGTTCTACTGTTATATTTGATATAAGGGATTTTATAAATGGCTGAAGTGCTTGAGGTTTTAGATATATCTAAAAGCCTAAAACTAATAAAACTAAGAAGCTTGTATCTTTCAAAAGCAAAACCAGGTCAGTTTTTTGTGATGCAATATCAAGAAAAGCCCGAAAGGCTGCCTCTTTTCATAATGGACGCCAGTGAAAATGAAAATACGATAACATTTTTGTTACAAAAATCAGATGATGTTTTAAATATAGAGATATTTGACAATATAAAAGTTGGTCAAAGGCTTTATTATGTAGAAGGACCTGCAGGGAAGCCGTTTCCTTTGTTGGAGGGTAAAAATATACTTTTTGTAAGTATAAATTGGGGATTTGCTGGAATCTATAACATTGCAAAACATCTAAAATCAAAAAACAATATAGACCTTGCTTTTATAGATACTGAAAGCGTGAATCTTGAAGATGTAAAATCTTTTACAACCATATTTAACAACGTATATGAATATAGCAGCATAGATACCTTTGGGCAAAACGGCAAATCCTATGATGTTATAGTAAGCGCAGGTTCTAATGAGTTAGCAAAAGAGTTAGTTAGCATTTATGAAGGCAAAGAGGTTATATGCTCTGTCATTACAAGGATGCTTTGTACAGTGGGGCTTTGTTTGGCTTGTAGGATACAATACGATGGTAAAATAAAACTTCCCTGTGTAGAGGGTCCTTGGCTTGATGCCAGTAAGATAGATTTTGACGATTTAAGTAGAAGGCACCTCATACTAAAAGAAGTGTTGGTGCGTTCTAGGAAGAGCTGAGCTATGAAGAAGATAAGGTATTACGATAGAAACCAAGAAGTTTTGATGCCAGTGGAAAGGCGTACAAAAACCTTTGAAGAGTACGCCCTTGGTTATACAATAAACTTGGCTATAGATGAGGCAAAACGTTGTATACTTTGTAAAGATGCTGATAAAAGGTGTATAAGAGGATGTCCTATAAATGTAGATATACCAGGGTTTATTTCAAAGATAGCAGAAGGTAATATATTGGAGGCTTACAAGATAATTACTCAAACGGATATATTCCCTTCAATATGCGGAAGGGTGTGTCCTCAAGAAAGACAATGTGAAGGTGCTTGTATACTTTATTTTGATACGGTAAGAAACAAAAGAAACAAAGGTTTGCCTGTGAATATAGGTGCCTTGGAAAAATTTGTAGGAGATTTTGTAAGGATATCTGGTATAGAGCCTGATATAGAAGTAGAAGAGAAAAAGGGCTATAGAGTGGCTATAGTGGGTTCTGGACCAGCGTCTTTGGGGTGTGCCTATGAACTAGCTAGGAAAGGTATAGACGTAGAAGTTTACGAAGCCCTTCCTAAGCTTGGTGGTGTGATGTTTTATGGTATACCCAATGCAAGGTTGGATAAATCAGTACTAGAGTATGAAATAAATAGACTAAAGAAAATGGGTGTTGTATTTCATACTGGCGTAGTGATAGGTAGGAGTATATCTTTAAAGGAGTTAAAAGATAATTTTGATGCAGTTTTTATAGGTGTTGGTGCCGGTAGGGGAAATTTAGGTATAAAAGGAGACAATCTAATAAATGTATATTCTGCCATCGAGTTTCTTATGAATATAGCTCTTGGATGTCCTATGGCCGATATAAAAAAAGTAGCTATTATAGGGGGTGGATTTACCGCTGTCGATTGTGCTATAAGCGCTATAAGGTTTGGTATAGAAACTCATGTGGTTTATAGAAGGACTAGAGAGACTTCTTCTGCAAGGGATGAAGAGTGGGACCATATTCAAGAAGAGGGCGCTATAATACACTGGCTCACCCAACCAAAAGAGATAATAGGTGATGAACAAGGGTTTGTAAAGGGGCTTCGTTGTGTGAAGATGGAGCTTGGAGAACCAGATGAATCTGGAAGACCTAAACCTGTTGAGGTTCCAAATTCTGATTTTGTTATAGATTGTGATGCAGTAGTGCTAGCCATAGGACAAAAACCAAATCCAATAGCTTTTGAGGAGTTAAATTTAAAAACCACAAAGTGGGGTACTTTGGAAGTGGATGAACACTATATGTGCTCAGTAGATGGTATATTTGCATCTGGAGATGTGGTAAACGGTGGTGATACGGTAGTAAGAGCTTTAAAAGAGGGCAAAGAAGCTGCAAAGCATATTTACAATTATCTTATCAATAAATCTAGGAGGTCCTAAGCATGTCAAAGAAGAAAATCGTTATAGGAATAGTAGCCTTAGGGGCTGTCTTTTTGCTTTTTAGAGCTTGTGGTTCTTCACCTCAAGGCATTTCAAGGGACTTGGTGTCTGATTTTGTATCAAATCTAAAAGACCACCATCCTATGAAAGCCATAAGAAAGCTTGACCCAAGTCTTAGAGAAAATTTAGAATCTCAAGTGAAGCTTCCGTTAGCGTTGGTAGAGATGAAGCCTTACGAAGCTTTAGGAGCCACGTTAGAGGGGCAAATGTCTTTTGTAAAATCTTGGAAAATTAAAAATGTATCAAAAATATCTGACTCAGAGGTAAAGGTTACTTTGGAAACTAAGGACAATGAACGTATGGAGCGTGATATAACCTTTACGGTATCAAAAGAAGACGGCTCTTGGAAAATAACCGCTATAAGCTTTTAAAAGTTATTGAAGGTACTAATTTGGCAAACGGCTTATTTAGGGGATGTGGTTTTGGCCACGTCTCTTTTGCAAAATGCCTTAGAAATATTTGGTGATTACAACGTTGGTTTTGTAGGAAGACCGTTTGTAAAGGATGTTTTACAAGGCTATAAAATAAATCTTCATCCTTACGACAAGACTTGGAAAGAATCCTTTTATATGTTAAAAGCTATAAAACGTTATGACGTAGTTTTGTCTTTACATATGTCTTTGAGGAGCGCTCTTATATTGTATATGTCTGGTATTAAAAGACGTATAGGTTTTGACAGGTCTGAGGGTAAGCTTCTTTATACAGATTTAGTGCGTTATCAAGAGAAAGGTGTCCATGAAATACAAAGAAATATACAACTTCTAGAGCTTTTAACATCAAAAAAAATAACACCAAAACCTCCAAAGCTATATATAGAAGATGATGCGCTTTGGCTTGCAAAAAGTAAGTTTGATTTGCCGTCATCTTTTGTAGTTATTGCCCCAAAATCTAATTTTTTTCTAAAAACATGGAAACAAGAGTATTTTTTAGAGCTTGCAAAAGCACTTGATAGGCCTGTAGTAATATTGGCTGATACTTGTTTAGAAGCTTTTAATAACATTAAACATGTGAAAAATCTTTCCGGGCTTACCTCTTTGAAAGAGTTTATGGCCATAATAAGTTTATCCGATTTTGTGATTGCAAACGACTCATCTTCTATACACATAGCAAATGCCTTTGGTAAAAGGGCTATATCTATATACTGTGCTACATCATCGTCCTATGGATTTTATCCTATCTTAGGGACCTATCTTGAGCCAAACCTTTTCTGTCATCCTTGCTCTATAAATCCTAAAAGCTGTAAAACAAAAACCTTTGAGTGTTTGAGTTTTGTAAAACCAAAAGATGTTTTGGATAAAATGAAAGAGTTTTCATAATATGTTCATCTTTGTATGATATAATGGCTTATCAGCATATAGGAGGTTTAACATGTATAAAAAGTTGTTTGTTGGTTTGAGTATTATGGGAGCTTTGTTGGGCAATGCTTATGCCTCTAGTTGTCCCTCAAAAACTAAGGTGCAAAATGTGTTAAAAGAATTTAACCTTCCATCTTCTATGAATATAGTAGATATATCTCCCTCAAAAAGGCTTAAAGGTTTTTGTGAAGTGGTGTTTAAAGTGTCTCCTTTAAATGCTCAATATTTTTTTATAAGCAAAGACGCACACTACATAATACAAGGCCAAGTGATAGACTTAAAGCATAAATCCTTGGTAGCCCCTAATTTATCAAAATACGAGAAACTATCAAGCGCTCAGTTAAAAGAGCTAGAAGAGCATGTGGATTTTGTATACAACTCTAAAAACGCTAAGAATTTTATATACTTTATTACAGATCCTCAATGCCCATTTTGTCATGAAGCCGAAAATCCTCTTAAAGAATGGGCTAAAAAGAATCACATAGCAATCAAAGTCATTTTGTATCCTGTGCAAACTCCAAATGGTTCTTTGCATCCTGGTTCTATAAGAAAATCTGCAGAGCTTTTGTGTGATAACAACTCTAGCTACAGTATGTTGGAATTTATGTACAGTGCTCCAGTGCCAAAAAATCCCTGTAAAAAAGGTGTAGAAAAAGTAAAGAGCAATATAGAATTTTTGCAACGTTTAGGGGTAAACGGGACACCTACTTTTGTGGGTCCTAAAGGGAATGTAGAAACAGGTATAGCAAACTCTAAGGAAGCGATGTACAAAGAGTTTGACAATCTGATAAAATAATTTTTATGATTGCTTACTTTGTAATGGAATGTGGGGTAGAGCCATATATCCCCACTTATAGCGGTGGATTAGGAGTATTGGCAGGGGATACTCTTCAAAGTCTTGCAGATTTGAAGATACCTTCAGTAGGCGTGACTATACTTTGGAGAAAAGGGTATACTTCTCAGCATCTAACAGCCCACGGGGCCCAGACGGATTTTCCCCAAGCATGGGACCCGGCAAAATATTTAAAACCTATAGATATAAAGGTTAAAATCCCAATAAACGGTCAAGATGTATATGTGACTGCCTGGAAGTACGATATGATGGGCATAGGTGGTCATGTGGTGCCTGTGATATTTTTGGATACAAATCTAAAAGAAAATACGCCCGAGATAAGACAGATATTTGATAGGCTTTATCTTGCTCAGGGTAAAGATAGAATGCTTCAAGAGATAATATTTGGGATAGGTGGGTATGAACTTCTAAAAGCTTTGGGCTATAAAATAATGGTTTATCATATAAATGAAAGTCATTCTGCGTTTCTTACTATAGGGCTTTTAAAAGACCTAAAAGACATAGAAAAGGTTAAAAATAGGGTGGTTTTTGTAACGCATACTCCTGTGGCTGCTGCTTTTGATAAGTTTCCTATAGAAGATGTTAGAACTTATTTGAAAGATTATATAAAAGATGTAAACATGGACCCGCTTTTTGACCACGACCAAGAATTCAATCTATCTTGGGTGTCTTTAAAAGCATCTAGGACTGTGGCGGCGGTTTCAAAAAAACATAAATATGTATCGGAAAGCATCTTTGAAGGGCATAAGTTAGAGTATGTAACAAACGGCATACATCATATAAGGTGGGTTTCTCCTCATCATAAAAAGCTTTATACAGAGTTTGTAAGAGGCTGGGAAGAAGACCCATCTTTGTTGAGACAAATAGTAAACTTGCCAGACCAAAAGTTTGTAGAAGCCCATCAAAATGCCAAAGACGACCTTATAGATCTTGTAAATTCCCAAACCGATGCTTCCTTTTCAAGGGACTGGTTTACTATAGGCGTAGCAAGGCGTGTTACCGCTTATAAAAGAAATCATATGATTTTGAAAGAATTAGACTGGCTTATAGATATAGCAAACGATTTTAACGGTCTTCAAATAGTGTTTTCTGGTAAAGCTCATCCTCTTGATGGAGAGGGTAAGGCAATTATAAAAGAAATATTTGATGCTAAAGACTACGCAAAATCCAAGACCAACAAGCTGAAGATAGCTTTTATAGAAAATTACGACATGAACAAAGCAAAAGTGATTGTATCAGGCGTTGATATATGGCTCAATACACCTCAAAGACCTTTAGAAGCATCTGGTACTAGTGGTATGAAAGCCGCTTTAAACGGCGTTCCCAACTTTTCTATACTAGATGGATGGTGGATAGAAGGATGTATGGAAAATATAAATGGATGGTCCATAGGTAAAAAAACCTCTTGGGAAGATATAGCACTAGAACCAGAATGGGATAAAGAGGAAATCCACGACCTTTACAACAAGCTTAGGTATATAATACTACCCACTTATTACAACAGTTTTGGTAAATATCTAAATGTAATGAAGATGTCCGTGGCAACCGTTGCTACATATTTTAATACAAATAGAATGGTGATGGAATATATCACAAAATTATATTTAAAGAATACCTTGGCGGAGTGAAAAATTACAAGTTTACCATATCTTTTTTAGGTACCAACTACAGCGGTTGGCAATATCAACCAAACGTACCCACTATCCAGGGAGAGGTAGAAGAGAAGCTTTCCTATATAGTAAACAAGAAAAAACCCATAAAACAAAAGATAAGAGCCATAGGATGCTCAAGGACAGACAAAGGAGTACATGCTGTAGAGTTTGTTTTTAACGTTAAGATGGATTACGATAAAGACTTAAGCTTTTTAAAAAGAGCCCTAAATAGTGCGTTGCCAAAGGATATAAAAGTGCATAATATAGAGGAAGTGCCTTTGGTCTTTAACGCTCGTTTTGATGCTTTTAAAAAAACATATATGTATAAGCTTTTTTTTGACGAAAAGAATTCACCATTTTTGCAAGATAGAGCTATGCTAGTTTATAAGCCCACAGATTTGGAAAAATTTATAAGCATTGGAAGCATGTTTTTAGGATATCAAGATTTTAGAGGATTTGCAAAAGAACCAGAGGATGACAATACGTTTTGCTTTGTAGAACATATAAACGTTAAGATAGATTACCCTTTGGTGGAGATATCCATTACTGCAAATAGATTTTTGAGGTATATGGTAAGGCGCATTGTGGGGACTATGCTATCTTACGCTCAAGGTGATATATCTATAGATGATATAAACGATTTTTTAAAAGCCAAAAAAATATCAAATTATACTGCAAAGGCACATGGATTATACTTAAAGAAGGTTTATTACGATGGAGATAGGTGATATAGTTTTAGATATGTATAGGATAGTAGGTATCCTTGGAGAAGGTGAGTTTGGTAAAGTATACAAAGTGGAGGGGCTCAAAGGTAAATACAAGTGGAAAGAGTTTGCTCTTAAGATAGCAAAAGATGACTATGCTATAGAGTATCTTTGGAAAGAAGTTCAGTCCTTGATACTTTTAAGACATCCAAACATAATATCTTTGATAAGCTATCTTTATAAGAAAGATGAAAAAAAGCTGTATGTGATATACGAGCTAATGGATACTGGGAATTTAAAAGAATACATAGCAAATCAAACACTTACAAAAGAAAATGTTTTAAAAATTTTTACAGACACGACAAACGGTCTTGCTTTTTTGCATCAGATGGGTTACATACACAGCGATATAAAACCCGACAACGTGTTTGGTAAAAAGATACTAAAGGGTCTTGTTTGGAAGTTGGGGGATTTTGGGCTTTTAAAAACAAAAAAGGGCCAATCTTTGATATCGGTAAAGGGCACCATAGGTTATATAGCGCCTGAGATATTCAGAAACGAGATATACCCATCAAGCGATATATTCTCAATGGGAGCTTTGCTTCACTATATTCTTACAAAGAAAGATCCATTTGAGATAGAGAGCGATGTTCCAAAGCTAAAAAGAAACAAAAACTGCGATTACAAAATATCAGAAGATATACCGCAAAAGACCAGAGAGTTTATAAAAATGCTTTTAGAATGCGATTACAACAAAAGATTTCAAAATGCTATAGAACTAAGAGAGTATCTTAAAACTCACGAGATTTTATGAAGATAGTTTACGAATGTGGACAAGTGATAGGAGAGAAGAATTATCAAAGCGATGAAATGCTTGTAAAAGATAATGTGTTTGCAGTGGCGGATGGCATGGGAGATAAAAACTCTGGGAAGCTGGCCGCTAAGGTGGCAATACAAGTTTTAGAAAAAAACTTAGAGGATTTAGACAAGACTTTTATAAAAATAAATAAAGAGATAATAAATAGGCTCAGTAAATATGCAGATGGATTTATATGTGGGACCACTCTTAGCGTATTAAAATGTGATTTGACTTCTTCTAAGTACTATGTGTATCATGTGGGTGATTCAAAGATATTTCTCATTCGTGATAAAAGCCTAATACAGCTTACTAAAGACCAAAGCAGCGTAGAAAACAAAAAAAAGTATGTAAAAGCACTTGGCATAAATTGGAATATAGATGTTTATAAAAATGAAGGGGATATAAAAAAAGAGGATATCTTTTTTGTGTCTACAGATGGTATATGTGATATAAAAGGTATATTGGAGGATATAGCCAACAAAGAGCCAAAGGATATAAAGGATTATATTTTATCTTATCAAAACCATTTAAAGGACAACCTATCTTTTATAGTGTTAAAAGTGTTTTAGCTTTTGGTAAGTAGCAACATTGTTAAGTATAAAGCTTTTAATACCATCTTTTGTGAGCTTAAACATCTCTCTTAACTCTTTTTGGGAAGCGTGCTCTATAAACTTATCGGGTATACCTATCCTATAAACATCAACTTTTATCATGTTATCGTTGTAAAATTCTATCACCGACGCTCCAAAACCGCCTTTTAGTACGTTGTCTTCTATCGTAATAACCGTGTTGAATCTTTTTGCTATATCTAAAAGCATGTGTTCATCTAATGGTTTTATAAACCTTGCGTTTATTACCTCTGTATCTATACCATCTTTAACCAAATCATAAGAAGCTTCCAACGCCTCTTTTACGAGGTAGCTATGCGTGAGTATTGCAACGTCCTTACCGGGTTTTACAATCTCCCATTTACCTATATCTAAAAGCTTTGGTTCTCTTTTCTCTTTAGATAGAATAGCTTCTCCTCTTGGATATCTAACGACAAAAGGTTTTCTTGCGTTTATTCCAGTATACAAAAGGTCCAACAACTCTAAATCGTCTTTTGGAGAAGATATGATAATGTTTGGTATGCAGCTTAAAAAAGATATATCGAACACACCGTGATGTGTAGGGCCATCTTCTCCCACCAAACCAGCTCTATCTACAGCAAATACTACATTTAGGTTTTGAAGTGCTATATCGTGTATTATCTGATCGTAAGCTCTTTGCATAAAAGTAGAATAGTAAGTTAAGATAGGTTTCAAGCCACCTGCGGCAAGACCAGCGGAAAAAGTGGCTGCATGCTGTTCTGCTATACCAACGTCAAAAAACCTATCTGGGTATTTTTTGGCAAAATCCACAAGACCAGAACCTTCTTTCATAGCTGGTGTTATGGCTACTATTTTGTTATCTTTTTCTGCTAGTTTAATAAGTGCTTCCGAAAAGCATTGGGTCCAAGATTTACCGCCTGATATTTTAGAGGCCTCTCCGGATTCTTTTTTGTAGGGGGCAACACCGTGCCACTTAACTGGGTTTTCTTCTGCTGGTTCATAGCCTTTGCCTTTTTTAGTCACGATATGTACTATTACTGGTCCTTCCATAGCCTTAACGTTTTTCAGAGTGGTTTCTAAGGCTTCTTCATCGTGGCCGTCTATGATACCTATGTAGTTTAAACCAAGCTCTTCAAACAATATACCTGGTGTGGCAAACCCTTTTACAAACTCTTCTGTAAGCTTTGCAAAGCGTTTTGGTACAAAACCAGCCTTATCTAATATATGTTTTATTTTTGTTCTGGTATCCTGAATGTATTTACCTGTTATAAGCTTGTTGAAATATGTAGATATGGCACCTATATTCTTGGATATGGACATCTCGTTGTCGTTTAATATTATGATAAATTTATCGTGGTGTAGATGTCCTATGTTGTTTAAAGCTTCGTATACCATGCCGGCAGTCATGGCTCCATCTCCTATAACAGCTACAGTGTAGGAATCATCCTTTAAAAGGTCTTTGGCCACTCGAAAACCTTCTGCCGCCGATATAGATGTAGAGCTATGCCCAGCTCCAAAAGCGTCGTAGATGCTTTCATCCCTTTTTAAAAAACCAGATATACCGTCTTTTTTTCTTAGTGTATAGAATACATTTTTTCTGTCTGTTAGTATTTTCCATGGATAGGCTTGATGGCCTATATCCCATACGATTACATCTTTTGGCACATCAAACGCTCTCAAAAGAGCTATAGTTAGTTCTACGCTCCCAAGCCCTGGGGCTACATGACCCCCGTTTTTAGAAGTAACTTCTATAATAAGGTCTCTTACCTCTTTGGCTAAAATGCTAAGCTCCTCTTTTGAAAGCTCTTTTATATCCAAAACACTGTTTATACGTTCTAATACACTCATTTAAGTTAATATATTATCTTGCTACAAAATCAAATATGATATCAAGCCCTAAAAATACTGTTAAAAGACAGAAAAACAAGCCTGTTACAGCTATTGCTATACCTTTTATCCTGCCAGCTTCTTCTTGTTTTATCCAAAGGTACATAAAAGTGCCTATTAGATAAAGAGCCGAGAATATCGCAATCCACTTGTGCAAAAACAAAAACAGTGCTGGTGCTTTTACCATAACATAGGATATTCTTTGAGCACCAAAGCCAGTTAGTACCGCTAAGACTCCAAAAATTACTGACAATCCATGGTTTGTAAGCCCAAAGAGCATAATGGATTTCTTTTTATAAAGTGTAAATACTAGAAGATAGGCAACAAAAGCCGTTAGGGCATAAACGCCGGTAAACATCGCAAAAAAGGCATGTAGCATGACTTATACCTCCATAAGTATTAGAATATAATTATAAACCATAAACTAAAGAAGGATATAAAAATGTTCTTATAAAAAGCTCAAAAACGCTTATACTATAAAAAGACATATTGACACTCTGAACAAATGTTATAATATATTAACTATCCCATTTTTTAAAGGAGGCATGACGTATGTATTATGTAGCTAAAGTTATAAATGACGAATGTAGCAAATACAACTGCAAACAGTGTACGCTTTTTTGCCCAGAGCCAAACACCCTTATGTACGATGACAACGAACATCACGCTTACGTAGTTACCAACCGATGCAAAGGTTGTGCTCTTTGTGTATATGTATGCTCTGATATGCTAAAAAG
This sequence comes from Hydrogenobaculum acidophilum, assembly GCF_054656715.1. Lineage (NCBI taxonomy): Bacteria > Pseudomonadati > Aquificota > Aquificia > Aquificales > Aquificaceae > Hydrogenobaculum > Hydrogenobaculum acidophilum. Next base: position 55,854 of record NZ_BAAHXP010000001.1, on the reverse strand, counting down.
AAACGCTATAAAGATGGTGATGGCAGAAGCTCACGAAGAAGTGGCATAAGCTTATGGAATTTTCAAAAGGACAGCTTGAGTTTTTGTCAAACATTTTAGAGCAAGAGGTCACGAATGAAAATATAGAATCTATACTAAAAGCTAAAAACTATAAACTCTATGAATGCAAAAGCTGCGGGAAGCTAATACTTCACGATAATTACGAATTTTGGAATATCACAGAATGCTGCGATGACAACTCCAAGATAATGGACGATGGGACTTTGATGTGTGAGGTTTGCTACTCAAGGTCCTTTGACAATATGATGAGTTGGTTAAACAGAAGACCAGAGTGGACCAAAGAGGTAAAGTTTGATATAAAAAGGAGGGAATGATGGCTAAAGTAGCGGTTTTGCTAGCTCCTGGTTTTGAAGAAATAGAGGCCATAGCTCCTATAGATATACTAAGAAGGGGTGGGGTAGAAGTGGTGATAGTAGGTGTGAAAGACAAAGTCATACCAAGCGCTAGGAATGTAAAAGTCGAAACTGATATCACGATAGAGGAGTTAAAAGATATAGATAGTCTTGATATGGTGGTAATACCAGGGGGTATGACAGGTGTTGAAAATCTAAAAAAAAGCCAAGAGGTAAAAAATCTTATAGAACAGATAAACCACAAGAAAAAATATGTAAGCGCTATATGTGCAGGGCCTCTTGTATTAAAAGAAGCTGGTATAGTAAAAGACAAACAAATTACCTCTCATCCTTCTGTGAAACTTGAATTTAATGAATCTCTTTACAAAGAAGAACCTGTGGTAGAGGATGAAAATATAACAAGCAGTAGAGGACCAGCTACAGCTATGCTCTTTGGTTTTAGGCTTTTAGAAAAGTTAACTTCAAAAGAAAAGGCGAAAGAAGTGGCTAAAGCGATGCTTTTTGACTATTGATATGGATTTTAAAAGCATAGAAAAAAAGTGGCAAGAGCACTGGGAAAAAGCATCTAAAAAACAAGAGCCTGTAAACAAATTTTACGTGCTTGAGATGTTTCCATACCCCTCTGGCAAAATACACATGGGGCATGTGAGAAACTATACCATAGGAGATGCCATAGCCCGCTTAAAGCGCATGGAAGGATATAGTGTGCTTCACCCGATGGGATGGGATGCTTTCGGGCTTCCAGCAGAGAACGCCGCCATCAAAAACAACCTAAGACCAGATGTTTGGACTTACTCAAATATAGATTACATGAGAGCTCAATTAAAGTCTCTTGGATTTTCTTACGATTGGGATAGGGAGATAGCTACCTGCAATCCTGATTACTACAAATGGAATCAGTGGATTTTCTTGAAAATGTACGAGAAAGGGGTGGTCTATAGAAAAACTGCTACTGTAAACTGGTGTCCAGTGGATGAGACAGTCCTTGCCAACGAGCAGGTGATAGATGGTAAATGTTGGAGATGCGGGACCATCATAGTTCAAAAAGAAATCCCCTCTTGGTATATAAAAGTTACAGACTATGCAGAAAGGCTTTTAGAAGATTTGAAGCTTTTAGAAGGAAAATGGCCTCAGAAGGTTATAACCCAGCAAAGAAATTGGATAGGAAAAAGCGAAGGCGCTTTGGTAAAGTTTCCCCTTGAAAAAAAGATAAAGGATTTCGAATATTTAGAAATCTTTACCACTAGAATAGATACCATATTTGGTGTAAGCTTTATGGCGATAGCCCCAGAGCATCCTCTGGCAAAAGAGATAGCCAAAGAAAACGAAGAAGTTAGAGCTTTTTTAGAAAAAATGTCTCACATATCCACTAAGGAAAGAGGCACTGCTTCTTCCAAAGAAGGGGTTTTCACAGGGTTATACGCTATAAATCCAGTCAACGGCAAAAAAATACCTGTTTATGTGGCAAACTACATCCTGATGGAGTACGGGACTGGCACTATAATGGCGGTGCCTGCCCACGACCAAAGGGATTTTGATTTTGCAAAAGCTTACAACATTGACATAATCCCTGTGATAAAACCAGAGTATGAGCACGATTTCAATGAAAGAGCATATGAAGAAAAAGGCACGCTTATAAACTCTGGTGTTTTTGACGGACTTTCTTCAGATGAGGCCAAAGAAAAAATTTTAGAGTTTTTAAAAGCCAAAAACTTAGCTCAAAAAAAAGTTAGCTACAAGATAAAAGACTGGAACGTATCAAGACAGCGATACTGGGGTACTCCTATACCTATGATACACTGTGAAAACTGCGGTATCGTCCCAGTACCTTATGAAGATTTACCAGTGTTGCTTCCAAAAGATGTAACCTTTACAGGTCATGGAAACCCTTTAGAGCATTCTGAGAGCTTTGTAAATACCACGTGTCCAAAATGTGGCTCCAAAGCAAGAAGAGAAACGGACACGATGGATACGTTTTTTGACTCCTCTTGGTATTTTTTGAGATTTACAGACCCAAAAAACGACAAGCTTCCTTTTGATAAAGATATAGCCAACAAGTGGATGAACGTAGATATATATATAGGTGGTATAGAACACGCTGTGCTTCACCTTCTTTATTCAAGGTTTTTTGAAAAGTTTTTATACGATATAGGGCTTATAGACCATGTAGAGCCTTTTGACAAACTCATCACCCAAGGTATGGTCTTAAAAAAATGGGTAAGCGTAGGAAAGCTCTTAGAACATCTCGGACTTACCGAAGAAGACGATATAGAGCTTTTAATTGAAAGATTAGACCAAATAAGCTAACTATAAAATATATAAAAATATATAAACACATTATAATATTGATTATCTTATAAAGATAAAATGAAATCTTAATGAAAAATTAACAATTCACAAATATAATATCTCTATCAATTAACTAAGGAGGTTTGTATGAAAAAGAAGCTGCTATTAGCGCTTTCTGTTTTTGGTATTGCCATGATACCAACCCATAGCGCCAACGCTATACTTTTAAAAGCCAACGACAACGAGTTTGCCAATGTAGGCCTCAAGCTCGCCATATGGGCTCAGGATAACGGTAAGGTTACCACCAACGACCACAGCGGTGTAAACTTCTCTGTGGAAAACGCAAGGCTCTACTTCTCAGGTCAAATAAATCCAATAGTCCAATTTGGAGCAAACATTGATTTTGCGGATAACACGACTTTACCTGATGGTTCTGCAAGAAAACACGGGGGTATGCAATATACCCTTATAAAAGACGCTTTTATAAACTTTAAGTTTATGCCACAAGCCCAACTTATGGCTGGTCTTTTCTTAGACCCATGGTCAAGAGTAGCTCTTGGTGACCTATACTCTTTCATCGTACCCCTCGAAAACTACAACCCAGGTATATCTGAGATAAATACAGACGGTAAATCGCTTTTGAATAGCTCAAGTTTTAAAACTTTTATAAATCCTCTTGTGCCATTTACATTTGGTTCTGATGTGGGTAACTCTTACCGGGATTTAGGTATAGCCCTTTGGGGTGATATAGGCAAAGATGCCATGATAAAGTACTATCTCATGGCAGGTAACGGCAAATATGATTATGAAACACCTGTTCCTGGGACGACGAATACATTCAATGGTAAAAACAATCTAAAATATGGATTTAGGATAGAGTTTACACCTACAATGCTTGGATACAAGGGTACACCCAGTTATGTAGATGAAGATACATTTTTAGGCAAACAAAATACCCTTACATTCGCCTTTGCCTACCAACAACAAAAAATAGAGTGTGGCACAGATGCTTTAACAGGACAGACAGGGTATTGCCCTCAAGGTTTAGGAACACCAATGCCAGGTACCTCCACCACAGCAAAAGCCTACACATTTGACGTATTGTGGGAGCAGAAGTTTGGGGATTTTGTACCAAACTTCCAAGCGGCATGGCTTGATCAAAAAGATTTAGGTTATGCCTCTTATAAAAATTTTCAAGGTCAAACTGTATACGGTCAACCAGAAGCTCAAGGTTATTACCTTCAAACACAGCTTTTATACGATAGATATGTAGGTATAGGAAAACCAGCTCTAGTATTAAGATATGAAGAGGATGAAAATAAAAACTACTATGTAGGAATAAATCCTATGACTGGCCAACAGACTGGTTTTGTCACCGGCAAAATCTCTATGACGGACATATTCTTTAACTACTACATAGATGGTTTAAACGCCAACATGTCACTAGGTGCTCAAATCGTATCTCCAAACTCTGACCTTAAAAATGCTACAGCAAATGGAAACAACCAACTCAAATCTTTTACAGACTGGACACTTGCTTTAAGAACAGTATTTTAAGTTTTTAATAAAAATATGCTATGCTTGGGAGGAAAGAGAGGAAGGAGTTTTTCATAGCTTTGTCCTTGTGCGGGTGTTTTGCACCCGCTTTTTATCATTTTAGATATGTTTGTGTATAGATATCAAAATATTTGCATTTATATATATGCAAAAAAAGATAAGATTTTTTATCTAAAGCCTTCAATATCCCAAGAAAAAGAACATATACCAAAGGACATCAAAGATGCGTTTGATGAATATTTTTTAAGAAAAAAAGATATAGAAAACAACGATATATTTTACATGCCAAAAAGGTATGAAGATATATACATATATCTTAAAAATAAGATAAAGTTTGGTCAGGTGATAAGCTATAAGGAGCTTGGTAACGAGTTAGGGTTACATCAAAGGACTATAGCCACTGCTATGAAATCAAACCCTCTTCCTATATTTATACCTTGTCATAGAGTGGTGTTTAATGGATTTTATAAAGATAAAAATCATATAGGTGGTTATAACGCTGGGGTTGATGTGAAGGCGTTTTTGCTAAGACACGAAAATGTGCTATAAATATCTAAAATCTCTTCAATAGAAAGTTCATCTACTCTTTTTTTAGCGTATTTCTCATCAACATCAAGTTTTTGTTTTAGCATCTTTCTTTTGTTTGCAAATATCTTTTTTAAGAAAACTTTATAATCTTCTTTATCAAGCCTCGGAGTTTTGGGTTTTTTATCAAATACCACCACACCGGATACCACTTTTGGTACTGGATTAAAAAATCTACCTGGTACGCTAAAAGCGTAAGACACTTCAAAATACGTGTTTACATAAGCCCAAAGCCAAGATTTGTCTTTGGAGTTTGAGATAAGCCTCTCTCCTACTTCTTTTTGAAGCATAAAAACCATTTTTGATATATGCTCTTCTTGATTTACCATGTTTATGAGTATATTTGCATACATGTTGTAAGGCAGGTTTCCTATTACCTTTGCCTTTTCATAGATTGATAAATCAAGCTTTGAAGCGTCTATATTTAACAGTTTGGCATTTTTGTATGTTTCTTCTAAAAGCTTAAAAATATCTTTGTCAAGCTCTACTAAGATAAGCTCTTTTTTGGGCTTTTGGTATAAAAACTCTGTTAAAGCACCAAGCCCCGGTCCTATTTCTATAAGCGTATCATCTTCTTTTACATCTAAGAGCTCTACTATGGAGTTTGCTATATTTTTTGATTTTAAAAAATTTTGACCAAAGGATTTTTTAGGTTTTAACATCAAAAAGCTTGCAAAGATAGTTAAAAGGCTCTTCAAATAATTGATATTCTGTATGTTTTTGATATTTTAGAATAAGCTCAAGGGATTTTTTTATAAGTTCGTAGGGTTTAAAGTCTTTGGAAAGTAAATTTATTGATTGGAAGCCATTTATCGTATGTATTACGTCCTCTAAAATACCTTCCATCACCATATCAAATTTATTCTCTTGGTAAAACATACTTCTTTGCATATTGTTTTGGAGGCTTTTAGCTAAAGCTATTATTTTTAACCATGTTTTAACCGTTTTTTCCCAGTGGTCTTTGGGTATGTTTTGAAGCTCAATGGTTATATAGCTTATAAGATACTTTGCCACATAGTCTGAGGCTGTTCTTTCGCTTATAAAATCGTTAGACTGATAAGAATCTCCGCTTTTAATAAGCTCTGTTAGGTCTTTTTTCACCGCTTTTGCTCTTAAAAGGCGGTGCTATATGTTGAGCACCGCCATTATTTTTATTTTAGCCTAATTTTTTTAGTTCTTTAGATGGTCTCCAAACAGCTGTGGTTCTTGCTGGTATCTTTATCTCTTGGCCAGTTTTTGGATTTCTACCGGTTCTGGCTTTTCTTGTGCTTACTGTAAATGTGCCAAAACCTGGTATGGTGGTTCTTTCTTTTTTCTTTAGGCTTTCTGCCAATGCAGAAAATACAGCATTAACACATTTTTCAGCTTTTGCCTTTGTTATGTCAGCTTGCTGAGCCACATAACTAACTAATTCTGTTTTTGTCATGGTAAACCTCCTTTACGTGTTTTCAAATTACTATTATATCACTAAAAATCTTGCTGTCAAGATATATGAAAGAAAAATAAAAAATATTTTTATAAGAGATGCTTATATTAGAATATCCATGCTGGCGTTCAACCATTTGGAAGAGTGAACTATAGCTCCAGAGGATATATAATCAGGTCTTGCTTTGGCATACTCTTCTATGTTTGATTTGTTTATCTCCCCCGAAAGCTCTACTTTTATAGAAGATTTTTTTCTTACAAGTTCTATAGCCTTTTTGACATCATCTACGCTAAAATTATCAAGAAGCACAATATCTATATCAAGACTAAGAGCTTCTTCAAGTTGCTCAAAATTGCTTACCTCCACTTCTATCTTGTAAGCCATTGACAGATGTTTTCTAATTTCTTTTACGGCTTTTGATATGCCACCATATAAGTTTATGTGGTTGTCTTTTATCAAAACCATATCGTAGAGGGCAAACCTATGGTTTATCCCAGCACCAGTTCTAACGGCATATTTTTCAAAAAATCTATATCCTGGTGTGGTTTTTCTTGTATCAAGTAGCTTTACTCCAAAATCTTTTATCTTGTCTACCATGAACCTAGTTTCAGTGGCTATACCAGACAAAGATTGTATGAGGTTTAAAGCTACCCTTTCTCCCATAAGAATAGCCTTCGCACTACCAGAAACTTCCATTACTATATCTTTTTTGTTGATAAAATCTCCGTCTTTGGCTTTTAATGTGATATTTTTAACTCCTAAAAGCTCGAAAACCCTTTTTGCAAATATGAGACCGCTTACAACACCGGATTCTTTTACCTTTACAATGCCTTTGGCGTTTAAATCATCAGGCAATGGCGAGGAGGTTATATCCTCCCAGCCTATATCCTCTTCTAAAAAGCTTTTTAGGGCATTATCTATTTTTAGCCAATTCATCAAAACATCAAAAGATTAGGATTTTGCGTAACTATGTAGCCCTGGAAAATACAAGTTTATAGCAAAGAAACATATAAGTATTGTTATGAAGCCTATCACCACCATCCAAGCTACTTTGGGACCTTTCCACCCCATCATATAGCGAGCGTGTAGGTAAGCTCCGAAGAAAAGAAGCACTATCAAAGCCCAAACCTCTTTTGGGTCCCAAGACCAATAACCACCCCAAGCTTCATCAGCCCAAGCGGCCCCAAGTATTATAGAAGCTGTCCATATGGGAAATACAATAGCTACAGACTTGTACGCTATTTCGTCAAGAACGTCTTCTGGTGGTAGTTTAGCTTTTAAAGATGCCGGTGAATAATATTTTATCAGGTAAAATACTGCTGCTGCAAAAGCCACCGTAAAACCAGCATAACCCAAAAATGCCGTTAAAACGTGTATATAAAGCCAGTAGCTTCTAAGAGATGGCATAAGAGGTTCTATATTTGGGTCGGCTTTTAGCATGGCAAAAAGGTATATGCCGCTTATGAAAAAACTCACTACGCTACCCATTATTTTATAGCCGTACTTTTGCTCTATATAAAGATAAACAACACCCACTATAAAAGACCAAAAGGTTAGGGCTTCAAAAAGGTCTGTCCAGGGTGGGTGAAAAAGACCCATTTTATAGCTATCTAACATTCTGGCTATCATCGCGGATAAGTTGAGCATTACGGCTAGACTCAAACTTCCAGTAGATAGCTTAGAAAAGAAGTTGTTTCTTAAAATAACAAAAGCAAAATAAACAAAAAAGGATATAGCATAAGCAAAAAAGGCGATCTTGTATAAAAGAAGGTTGTTGAGCCCAGATAAGCCTAAAATCAAGGATATACCAACGCCTGCCAAGGCGTACCATACATAAGATGGTATATGAAAACTTTTTGAAGATTCTAGTTTAAGTTCTCTCATAAAAAACTCCTTAAGAATGTAATATCTATAATTTTAAAGCTTTTTTGTGAAGTTTTCATGATTTTCCAAAAAATGTTTTACATCTTCTATAATCCAATCTGGTGTAGAAGCTCCAGCGCTTATACCTATTGTATCAGCATTTTCCAACCAAGAAAGGTCTATCTCATCTTTGGTTTCTATGTGATAAGAGCGCTCGTTTAAAGATTTGCTTATCTCAAAAAGCCTTTTTGTGTTGCCGCTGTTTTTACCGCCTATTATAATCATAACATCCACCATAGGAGCAAGCTCGTATATATCTGATTGGCGCTCCTCTGTAGCGTTACAGATAGTATTTACAACCTTTAATTCTTTTGCTTTTCTTAAAAGCTTTAAAACCACATTTTCAAAAAATATTTCGTTTTGGGTAGTTTGAGCCACTACGCCTATTTTATCTTCTTCTATATCTTCCAAGTCTTCAAAAGAATCCACTACTTTGTATCTGCCTTTTGCCTCTTCTAAATATCCTATAGTGCCTTGCACTTCCGGATGGTCTTTTTCGCCTATCACTACTACAAAGTAACCTTCTTTTGCAAGCGATACTACAGCCTCGTGTACTGCCTTAACATAAGGGCACGTAGCGTCTACTACATTTGAGAAAGTGCTCTTTAGAAATCTTTCCTTTTCTGGAGATATGCCGTGAGAGCGGACTATTACCGTGGCGTCTTTATCTATGTTTGTATCGTTCGCAGTTTTTATACCTATGTTAGATAGCCTATTAACTTCTTGAGGATTGTGAATAAGAGGTCCAAGGGTATAGACTTTCTCTTGTTGTTTGGCGGCTCTTTCTGCAAGGGTTATAGCCCTTTTTACCCCATAGCAAAAACCAGCATTTTTGGCTACTATTACTTTTGGCATAAGTTAATGGTATTTAAAAATTAAGCGTTTACAATGAAATTACTCATTATGGTATATATCATTTGTTGAATATAAGGAAATAAAAAAATGCTCACTCATTACAGATAGTTGTATCTATGTTGCATAAGAATATAAAAACCATTAAAATATGTTCATGGAAGCTAAAAAATTTTATAAACCTTTTCAAGCTTTGAGTCATCCTTTGGATATAGTGAAAAATTTCACGCCAAACTGGTTTACCCTGACGATGGGCACAGGTATAGTAGCCATAGACTTACACAACTCTCCATACCATTTTCCCTATATGATACCTATAACAAAGTTTATATGGGAGCTAAATATAGTATTTTTTAGCATTATATCGATTCTTTTTATAGCAAGATGGATATTTTTCTTTGAAGGTGCTAAAAGAATGTTGCACCACCCAGTGCAGTCCATGTTCATAGGTGCTATACCTATGGGTTTTGCCACTATAGTAAATGGTTTTATTTTATTCTATGGCAACATATATGCTCATTTAGACTACTACCTTTGGTGGATAGACGCTTTTTTAGCTATCATAAGTGGGTTTTTGGTGCCATTTTATATGTTTATATCCCAGGAGCATAGCTTAGATAAAATGACAGGGGTGTGGCTGTTGCCTATTGTTCCTTCAGAGGTGACAGCGGCGTCTGGTGGTTTTGTGGCTCCTCACGTTGATCAAATTCATGCTCAGTATATTGTATATACAAGCTATATACTATGGTCTTTGTCAGTACCGCTTGCAATGAGTATATTGGTAATTTTATTTTTTAGGCTTGCGGTACATGGTCTACCACCAAAGGATATGGCAGTTTCTATATGGCTGGTGCTTGGACCTATTGGAACTGGTGCTTTAGCAATGTTTTTGCTTGGTCAGGCTTCTTCTGGGGTTTTTTACGGTACCGAGTTTGAACTTTTTTCAAGGCTTTTCTTCAGAGTAGGGTTTATGATAGGTATGCTTCTGTGGGCTTACGGTCTATGGTGGTTTGCGATGGCTATTATGACTACTCTCAAGTATCTTAAAGAAGGTCTTCCTTTCAACATGGGGTGGTGGGGATTTACCTTCCCATTGGGAGTGTTTACGGCAGCCACTATTCAAGTGTGGATTTTTACAGGATTTGAGTTTGTCAAGATACTATCAGGTGTTGAGATAGCTATGCTCACCACTTTTTATGTAATAGTAATGATAAAGACGCTGCAAGGCGTGTGGCATGGCTCGCTATTTAGGGCTCCTTGCCTATCCACTGAGACAGGCTTACCTATAGACAAAGATAAAATGCTTAATCCAAAATTGTAATATTATGTTATAATATTAGTTTAAAACAATTTTGGAGGTTTAGCCATGAACATTAAAGAGCTAGAGAAACTATATACTCCTAGGAAAGAGTATCCAAATTTTAAAGTGGGTGACACTATAAGGGTAAACTATAAAATAAAAGAAGGTGATAAAGAAAGAATCCAGGGTTTTGAAGGTATCGTGATAAGGATAAAAAATAGGGGTCTCAACAAGATGTTTACTGTAAGAAAAGAATCTTATGGTGTGGGCATAGAAAGAACATTTCCGTATTACAGCCCAAATATAGACAGTATACAGCTTGTAAAATACGGTAAAGTAAGAAGAGCGAAACTATACTTCTTGAGACAACTAAAAGGTAAAACAGCTGCCCGTAAGATTAAAGAGATTAAATCATGGGAAAAAGAGGCTCACGAAAAGCTCAAACAAGAAGCCAAATCCAAGAAATCCTAATTTACGAAGGACAGTTTTTAAAAAGAGGGCTTACGTTGGCTTGTGTAGATGAAGCTGGTAGGGGTGCTTTAGCAGGCCCGCTACTGGTGGGAGCCATCTTTGTAGATGATATCAATATTTTTTTCCATAAAGAATGCTCTTTTATAAGAGGAGATTCTAAAAAGCTTAAAGAAGAAGATAGGTTTCTGGCTTTTGATACTATAAAAAAGTATTTTAAATACAGCGTAGGTATAGCTACTCATCAAGAGATAGACGATATTGGTATAATAAAAGCTACAAAACTGGCTATGAAAAGAGCCTTAGAGAATCTTAAAGATTTTGATATAGTATTATCGGATTTTATAGATTTAGAGGATTACGATTGTATAGCGATTACCAAAGGAGATGAGAAGAGTTTTTGTATAAGGTTAGCCTCGTTGGTGGCAAAAGCCGTTAGAGATAAAATGATGATAAAATATTCTTCTAAATATCCTTTTAATTTTGATAAGCACAAAGGTTATGGTACCAAAGAGCACATAGAGGAGATAAAGACCTTTGGACTTTCTGATATTCATAGAAAAAGTTTTTGTTATAATATTTTAGCTTAAGGAGGTTTTTATGAGAGTAAAAGGACGTTCTTCTAAAAAGTTTAGAAAAAAAGTCTTAAAGCTGGCAAAGGGCTATAGAGGTCAGAAAAGTAGAGTTTATAGAAAAGCCAAGGAAGCTGTAATAAGAGCTTTAAAATATCAGTATAGAGATAGACGCCAACGCAAAAGACAATTTAGAGCCCTGTGGATAGCTCGTATAAATGCAGCTTGTAGGGCAAACGGCATGACTTACAGCAAGTTTATAAATGGTCTTAAGAAGGCTGGTATAAATCTAAATAGAAAATCTCTATCACAAATAGCCATATTAGACCCCCAGGCTTTTAAAGAGCTTATAGAAAAAGCCAAACAGCATGTTGCCTAACAAAGATGATATTTTAAGGGAGCTAAACCAAGAGTTAGCTTCCGTTTCATCTTTACAAGATTTGGAAAAGTTAAAGGCTAAGTATTTAGGTAAAACAGGTATTGTAAAAGAACTCTCAAAAGCTATAAAGGATGTACCACCAGAGGAAAGAAAATCTTACGGAAGTCTTGTAAACGAGATAAAGGATGTTGTAGAAGAAATATTCAAAGAAAAATTTGTTTATTTTAAAAGCTTAGAAGAAAACAAAAGACTATCAAAAGATTTTATAGACCCTACTTTACCTATCACATCGCAGCTAGGAAGTCTTCACCCCATTAGTCTAACGTTGGAAAGAATCTTGTCCATACTAAAGTCTATGGGCTTTTTGGAGCAAGAAGGACCAGAGTTAGAAAAGGAAGAATACAACTTTGACATGCTCAACATACCAAAATACCACCCAGCTAGAGATATGCAAGATACGTTTTACTTAAATAAAGAAGGCTATGTCCTTAGGACTCATACATCACCAATCCAAATTAGGACCATGCTTTCAAACAAGCCACCTATATATATCACGGCGCCTGGTAAAGTGTATAGAAAAGATGACGACCCTACTCATTCACCCATGTTTTTCCAAGTGGAAGGTCTGGCGGTGGATAAGCATATAAACCTAAGACATCTAAAATATGTTTTGGACACATTTTTAAATATATTTTTTAGTAAAAGCCTAAAAACAAGATATAGAAGCTCTTACTTTCCATTTACAGAACCCTCTTTTGAAGTGGATATAGAGTGCGTGATGTGTGGAGGGTCTGGTTGTAGAGTGTGCAAGCAATCAGGTTGGCTTGAGGTTATGGGATGCGGTATGGTGCACCCAAACGTTTTGAAAAATTGTAATATAGACCCATCTTTATACACTGGTTTTGCTTTTGGAATGGGCGTAGAACGTCTTGCTATGCTTTATTACGGTATAAGCAATATAAAACTCTTCTACGAGAATGATATAAGATTTTTAGCTCAGTTTGAAGAATAAAATTTTTTTATTTTTTAATGGTAAAATATTTGTATGAAGTTAAAAAGAACAGCCCTTTTATCGTTGGGAGCTTTTATAGGTTTTACGCTTTTTTACATAGGTCTAAACCAATGGCAACATGAGAAAGAATCCACTGGTAAAATAAACATAGTTACTGCAACACCCATGCAAAATCAAGCCCAAAGTGCTTTACCAACCACTCAACCATCTACTAGTCAACAAGAGACACCAACTCAGCCACCTACCCAAAGCCAACCTCAAACCTCCCAGGCGCCTCAAACAAATACCTCTCAGCCCAATACAACTTCTACAAATACAACACAGGCTCCACCCGCCAAACCAAAACCACCTCAAACACACAGCATATCTCAAAAACCAACTTCCCCTAAGACTATATCTCAGATAATAAAAAATAGTCAGGAAAAAGTACACCAAAATACTTATAAAAACACTTATAAAAATCAAAGCTTATTGTTTCAAATAGGAGCTTTTAAATCTGAAACAGCTTTACAAAATGCCATAGCAAAGGCAAAAGCCTTGGGATTTGAGCCAATTGTAACCCAGCAAAAGGGTTTTTACATTGTAAGGGTTAAGCTAAGCAACTCTCAAGAGGGTTTAAAGCTTTTAACGGCTTTTCCCGGAGCCTTTAGAGTCCGTTGAATCTTCTTTTTCTAACAAGCTTTATGATATTTGTAAGCTGGATAGTCCAGGGTATATCTGGGTTTGGTGGTGGAGTTTTTATGCTTACGCTGCTTAGCTTGGTTATGAATATAAAGTCCGCAGTGTTTACATTCTCTTTTATTCAAGCCTTAGGACCTCTCAGCATTTTATTTGCTACTAAAAGCTACAAACCAAATGTAAAGTTGATGTTTTACTTGTTGACAGGGTCTTTCTTGGGTATATTTTTAGGAACCAACATCCTAAAAGTTATAAATACGCCTTATATGGAAATATTAGCTGGGCTTTTTTTCGTAAGCATAGGCGTTTTTGATAGTTTGGCTATTCTTAAAAAAGAAATTTTAAATATAGGTGCTAAAATAGAATTGCGACATGGATTTTTGGTGGGTATCGTGTCTGGCATATTTTCGGCCATAGTTGGTGTAGGTGGTCCACCAGCCGCCATATATCTAAGAAATATAGTAAAAGAGTTTGATGAGTATAGATATCTCATATCTCTTTATTTTGTTTTGATAGTAGGTATTAGGCTTCCTATGTACTATTTGCTTCACGCTTTTTCACATGTAAGATACGATTATATAGTTTATTGGGGTATTTCGTCGTTGGCTGGTTTATGGACTGGTAGGTTAATAAGCAGGCTTATAAATAAGCACTACCTTAATTTAAGCGTCCCTTTTCTTACTGTGATATGCGGTTTTTTATTGGTAGGTAAGGGTTGTTTAAAGCTTTAAAGCTTTAAAGCTTTAAAGCTTTTATGCCTAATGTTATGGTTTTCAATATTTAATATGATATAATATTTATATGAACAAGAAATCTTCTTTGGAGCTCCAGTGGTTAGAAGAATTGTCCAAATTGGACAGCTTTGTCATCAAGACCCCAGTTCATAAGCAAGAATTTTGGACTGAATGGCAGGAAAAGTATTCCAAAGCAAGGATGGGACGTATAGCCTCTATAAGGATGTTGAGAAAGAAAGGATTGGACGGCGAGCAAATAAGGAACCTAAAAGATACAATCAACTTCTACGATAGCGTTTTAGATTATCTAAACGACTTTAAGAATATAGCTTTGAACATAAGGGGTTTTTTCTTTACCACAGATACTTTTGAAATAGACGACGAAGACATAGATTTAGATTTCTAGGTGGACCTTCCTATCTTCTTAGTGGGGTTTATGTGTAGTGGGAAAACATCTGTAGGTAGTGTACTATCGTCTAGGTTGGCTTTTAGCTTTATAGATGTAGATAAAGAGATAGAAAATAGCCTCCATATGAAAATAGAGGATATATTCTCTCAGAAAGGAGAACCGTTTTTTAGGGATTTTGAGTTAAAGATATTGAAAGATGTTTCAAAGCCAAAAGTCGTAGTATCTACAGGCGGTGGGCTTGGTGCCAGAAAAGAAGCCATGGATTTCATGAAAAAAGAGGGCTTTGTGGCTTTTTTAGATGTATCCTTTGAAGAGTTTTACAATCGTTGTAAAGATTTACCAAATAGACCCCTTCTTAAAAAATCTTTGGAAGAACTAAAAAATTTGTACGATCAAAGGTATAGTGTTTATAAAATGGCACATCAGCGTTTTGATGCTTCTAAAAGCCCAAATACTATAGCAGAGGATATAATAAAACATTATGAGCAATTTAAAAGAGATATCAGAGCTTGTTAAGTTTGAGCATACAATATTTGCCTTGCCTTTTGGCATAAGTGCATTTTTGCTTTTAAGCCATGGTTTTGATTTTTGGAAGTTTTTACTCATCATAGTTGCCATGGTGCTTGTAAGAACAGATGCAATGACCATGAATAGGCTATCAGATTTGGATTTAGATAAACTTAACCCACGCACTAAAAATTGGCCCCATGCAAAAGGTACCGTATCTGAGCTTGAGCTAAAGCTTATCATATTTCTAACATCCTATCTTTTTTTGATAGTGAGCCTTTTGCTAAATAAACTTGCATTTTTGTTGTCTCCTTTGGTGCTTTTGTCTATTTATATATACCCAAAGGCAAAAAGATTTACCTACATGCCCCATATATTTCTTGGCTTGGTTTATTTTCTTATACCAATAGGTGTAGACGTAGCTTTAAACAGTCATATCTCAAAAGAGGCTTTAGTTTTAGGTCTTGCGATGGGGTTTTGGGTAAGTGGGTTTGATATGCTTTACGCTCTTCAAGATTATGAATTTGATATAGAGCACAATGTCAAATCTATAGCAGTTTGGCTTGGCAAAGAAAAAGCTATATACACGGCAAGAGTTTTTCATGTTTTGACGTTTTTATGCCTTTTGTGGCTTCATTTTATAGACCATAGACTTGGATTTTTTTACCTTTTGGGGCTTTTAGGGATAGCAGGGTTTTTGGTCTACGAGCATAAGCTTATAAAACCAAACGACTTGTCAAAATTAAACAAAGCATTCTTTACTGTAAATGGTTATATAAGTATAGTTTTTATGTTTCTTATAATGATTTCTTTATGGATTTCATAAAAAATGAAATAATAAAAGTAGCAAAACTTGCCTTCCAAGAAGGCCTTGTAAACGCCTTTGCGGGTAACATAAGCTATACCTATAAGAGCGATATGTATATTACAAAAAGAGGTTCTTTTTTTGGAGACTTGACAGAAAAAGATATAGTAAAGGTAAATTTAAACAAAGGAGTCTCTTCAAAAGCCTCTTCTGAATTTTTTGTCCACAAAGCAATATATGTAAACACCAACAAAAAAGCCATACTTCATACGCATCCAAAGTATACAGTTTTAGCATCGTTTTTCTACAACAAGGTTGAACCTATAGACTCCGAAGGAAAGCTTATTTTTAAAGATGCACCTGTTCTAGATGTAAATCCGCCATCTTCTTCTAAAGTTCTGGAAGAGGCTTTGTCTTTGGCTCTTAAACATCATAGCATAGTCATAGTAAAAACCCACGGTGTTTTTGCAGCCTCAAACACTCTTATGGAAGCTTACGCTTTTACTGGGGCTTTGGAACATTCTAGTTTTATGCTTTTAAAAGCTAAAAACATGATAAAATAAAATTAAGATGGATGAGGTAAGTAAATTTTTAGATGTGGCAAAAAATGCCGCTTTGATAGGTGGAGAGGTATTAAAAGAGTATTTTGGGAGTCTTAAGATATCAGATATAGAAGAAAAATCAGAAAAAGATTTTGTTAGTTTTGTGGATAAAACATCTGAATCAAAAATAGTAGATTATATAAATTCTATTTTTAAAGACCATCAGATAGTAGGAGAAGAAGGAGCTTCAATAAACGACAGTCCTTACAAGTGGTATATAGACCCTCTTGATGGAACCAAGAACTATATAATGGGTTTTCCAATATTTGCTTGTTCTGTAGGACTTGCTTACGAAGAAGAGCCTATAGCTGGGGCAGTGTACCTTCCTTACTTTGATAAGCTTTATTTTGCTGCAAAGGGTTTTGGAGCTTTTAAAAATGGAAAACCTATAAAAGTTAGCAATAGGCATATACTAAAACATTGCAACATATGTTATGGCTTTCCCTCTCGTTCAAAAAGAGATTTAAACACTTATTTACAAGCATCAAAAGAGCTTTTTATAGAAGCGGCTTCTATGAGGCGTCCAGGGGCTGCGGCTGTGGATATATGTTTTTTGGCAGAAGGTATATTTGATGGTCTTATGGAGTTTGAACTGCATCCTTGGGATGTAGCGGGGGCTTTGATAGTGCTTTTAGAAGCTGGTGGGACTTACTCTTTGTCAAATGGGTTAAAAAGCTCAACCGATGTGGTGGCGTCCAACGGAGTTATACATGATTGGATTTTAGATGTGGTGCAAAAGAGCGTAGGAGTTAACTATGAAGTATCTTGTAAGCGTTGATTTTTCGGATATCACAAATTTGGTAGTAAGAAGTGCAAAAGTATTTGCTACAAAGTTAAACGCAGAGTTGGAACTTCTTCACGTGATAGCTCCATTTACATATCTTCCTTACCCAGAAGGACTTTCTATAGATATAGTAGATATGGACATCATACAAAAAGCTGAGGAAAATGCAAAACATTTAGCTTTGGAAAAGTTAAGCGCCTTAGCAGAATATCTTAAGCCTATAAATACTACCTACAACGTGATAGTGGATACGCCTTTTGCTGAAATAATATCAAAAGAAGCCGAAGATAACAATATGGACGGCATATTTTTAGGGGGACACAGCAAAAACCTTGTAGAAAAAATACTGGTGGGAAGCACTACAGAGGATGTGGTTAAAAATTCAAAAGTAAGCTCCATCGTAATAAAGTCAAAAGAGATAGAAAAGCTTGATAATTTGCTTATAGCTTATGATTTTACAAGCATATGTGATAAGATGCTTGATTTTGTATTTGATACTTTTAAAAGCCTGAAACCACATATTACACTTATTCATATAGATAAGGGTATAAGTATAGAAATATCAAAAGATATATCTCAGACTATTGAACAAAGCGTAAATGAAGCAAAATTAAAAAAGTTGGAAGAGATAAAGAAAAGGTTTTCACAGGTTTATAGCTTTTCTTATGAAATAATAAATGACAAAAACGTCGCTAGTGTGCTAGAAAATGTCGCATCCAAGATAAATCCAGACATCATTTTTATAGCTTCTAAAAGACCTAAGCTTTTAGAAAGAATATTTGGAGGTGTTGAAACGCTTAGGATATTGAGGCATACATCGTATCCCCTTTATATATTTAAAGTAGAGGCTTAATATGTTTAGGAAAATAGCGTTGTCGGTTCTTCTAATGGGTGGTGTTGCTTTGGCAAATCCATATTTTGATTATGCCATGTGTCATTATTATATAGACAATCCTCAAAAAGCCTATCCTTATTGTTCAAAGGCTTTAAAAGAAATGCCGACACCAAGCGTCTTTGAAGATGTTATAAGTATGTATGTGAGAGCTCATTATATAGAAGGAGCTATATATGTAGCAAAGCTTTATAAAGATAGGTATCCAGAACTCAAAAGACCTTACATAGACTTATACACTCTTTACACTATGAATAAAAACCATGAAAAGGCAAAAGAAATATTGGAGGAGGCTATCCAAAGATTCCCAAAGGATAGTTTTTTTGCTATCAATCTTATAACTACGTATTTGCACGACGGACAGATAGAAAAAGCTGAAGATATATTAAACAAGTTTTTGGCTTTTAAAAATGAGAGTGAAAAATACATATTTTACTATATAAGGGCCCGTATAGAACTTGCTCAGCAAGATAAAGAAAAAGCCATAGAGGATTTGAAAAAAGCTATAGAGCTAAAGCCAAATTTTGAAGAAGCCATAGATACGTTGGCTAACATATACGATCAAGAAGGAGACTATCAAAAAGAACAAAAACTTTACGAAGATATACTTAAGAAAGACCCTACCAACGTAAGTGTATTAGAACGTCTTGGTAACCTATTCTTCAAGCTTGGGCTTAGCTACAAAGCCTCTGATGTGTTTAAAAAACTTACGGAGCTAAATAAGGGAAATCCAAACTATCAATATCAATACGCAGTGTCTTTGCTTCAAAGCATGAGATACAATAAGGCTATATCTGTTTTAGAGCCTTTGTACAAAAACCATCCCAATAACAAGGCTATAGCTTACATTTATGGCCTAGCTTTAGAAGCGGCTCATAAGCCTGTGAAAGCTTTAGACGTGTATAAAAAGCTTCTTAAAATAGATAGTAAAAACCCGAAGCTTTACGAGAGGATAGCGGGCATTTTGATAGATGAAGGTAAATACAACGAAGCGATGCCCTACATAGAAAAAGGCCTTAAGTTAAACCCACTTAGTTCAAAGCTCTACATCTTTAAAGCCATCATTACCGCAAGCCATCGTCATTATATAATGGCAAAAGTTTATGCAGATCAATCTATAAAATTAAATCCCCATGACTACAGGAGCTATTTTATAAGGGCTATGATAGAAGATAAGCTCCATCAGATAGACAATGAAATAAAAGATTTAAAGAAGGTAGTAGCGTTAAAGCCAAACGATGCTGAAATGTTGAATTATTTAGGTTATACGATGCTTCTTTACAACAAGGATATAAAAGAAGGGTTGGAGTATGTAAAAAAAGCTGTGAAATTATCTCCTAAAAATCCTTCTTATCTTGATAGCTTAGCCTATGGTTATTTCCTTTTACATGATTATGAAAAGGCTTTACAATACGAAAAAGAGGCTTATAAGCTAAATCCAAAGGATTCTGTGATAATACAACACCTTGGGATGATAAAGCTTATGTTAGGGGATCAAAAAGAAGCTAAAAGACTTTTGTTAGAAGCCTTACATATAGTAAATAAAAATGGAGAAGAAGAGCCAGGTCAAAAGAAAAAGATTTTAGAGTTTTTAAAAGAGATAAAATAATGTTATGAGGATATGGGATTTATCAAGCTTTATAAAGGGCGGTCCTCAGGAGAAGATAATAAAAACTATAAAAGAAGACGCTCCTTCTTTTGAAGATACATTAAAGTCAGAAGAGGCTAAATCAAAGTTTATACCTTTTACAAAAGACGGTTTTATGTCTGATAACTCTTCCTTGGTAGAAATGTTTAAATTTTTTGATGCTGTAAATCAATCTGATCAAACTGTGTCAAAAGAAGCTATTAATCATGAAAACAATCTAAAAGACCTTATTACCGGCGATATAAATAAAGCCGTAGGTTATAGTTTTGATAGTTTACCAAAAGATTTAAAAAATGAAATAGAGCAAGCGGTAGATAAGGCTTCTTCGAAATACCATGTTCCAAAAGAGCTTATATATGCCATCATAGACCAAGAATCGTCTTTTAACCCTTACTCTGTAAACCACAACAAAGACGGCACCACGGATAGAGGACTAATGCAGGTAAATTACGATCACAATTTAGATATAATGAAAGAGTTTAATATAAAAGATAAAAATCAACTATTTGACATTGAAACCAACATAGAAGTAGGTACGGCTATATTGGCTAGAGATTTTCAAAAGTATGGTAATTGGCCTACTGCTATAAAGGCTTACAACGGTATAAAAGCCAACAACTGGGATTACGTTAAATCGGTTTTATCGAGGATAAAAAAATATCAAAATATTACATAACAAAAGCGGAAAAACTTCCGCTTGTCGATGGCTTTATTCTTTAAAAAGTTATTGATTTGGACATATTTGTCTTGTTTCTTCTTTTACAAGATGCCCGTGTTCATAATATTTAGTAGTGACTGTCTGGCAGCCGTTTTGGGCTTGTCCTTGCGGTATTGCCTGTACAGTTTGAGACCCATTTGAATACTGTACTGGCTGATTTTGGGTAGCTGCTTGTTGTGCAGCTTCATTTGCTATCTGACCAAGCGTACCGCCTAATATAGCTCCCATTACGCCGCCTATTACACCACCACGCCATCTGTTTGATTGGTCTAGCATTACTCCTGCCGTTGTACCAAGTATACCACCTACTGCTGCGCCTTGTTGACCAGCCGGTGATAAGCTATATTGCCCTGTTTGTGCACAGGAGAAAAGCAAAGTTGATACTCCTACTAAGCTAAGCCATTTGCCATGTTTAACTGCTTGTTTAACATACATGCTTTTTACCTCCATTTTTTTAATATATTAAGCTATCTTGATTTATCAATGATATAAATACCACGGGGAGTAAAGCACTCCCAAACCGTGGCATACTTGTATACCATGGCATACTATACTTGTAGTAGCATGTTGATATTGCTTTATTGCTTATGCTCCATCTTCTTCATGGGATGATGCCACATTTTTCTATGTGGTCTACAAGCTCTTAGCTCTTTCCAGTTTTGGGCTTTTTCTACGCAGGCCTTGTGTTTTTGTAAGAAGTCCATCCTCTTGTCAATCATGTGAAGGATGCGTGCTTTCACATGTTCAAATTTTTCTTGGGATTTGGTTTCCTTAGAAGTGGTTGGTTGTGCCAACACAACTCCAGATAAAAGGGCAACTCCTAAAACTGCTTTTGCTACTTTTCTCATATCAAACCTCCTTAAAGTTGATATTTTAAATATAAGGTCAAGATGATGAAGATTGGATGAAAATGTTGACTTTGTAATCACCTTTAGAATCTTGATTATATTTTTGTTAAAATTAGTTTATAATAAAACTATGGAAGATATAAAAGCTATTGTAAAAAATGTTGTCAAAGATGGCTTTGAGTTTGAGATATATGTTAGCAAATCAAACAAGATGAAGATAGATATAGAAGATAAGGTTGTAGATAGAATAGAAGCCTCTAACGAGCAAGGTTTAGGGATAAGGGTTATAAAAGATGGCAAAATGGGTTTTTCTTATACTACAAAACTCACAAAAAAAGATATAGAAAACTGTACAAAGATAGCTATGGATATTGCTCTTTCTCAGGATAAAGAAGATGTATTTGAGCTTTTAAAAGAACAAAAAGAAGCTAAAAACTCTATAGAACTATTTGACAAAGAAGGTTTATCAAAGGCTAAAGAAGAAAAGATTAAGAAGCTTATAGACATGGAGGATAAAATAAAAGCTTACGACCCACGTATATCTTTGGTGAGAGACTTATCTTACACAGAATCCACATACTCATACATTATGGAAAACTCTTACGGAGTAAAAGTAGAAGAGACGTTGAGCGGTTTTTTTGTTATGGGGTGTGCTATAGCAAAGGATAAACAAGATACATCATCGGGATGCTCTTATATGGCAAGCAGGTTTTTAGAGGATGTTGACTTTGATTTGATATCAAAAGAGATAGCTATAAATACCATTAGTCTTTTAAATCCTAAAAGCTTTGAAACAAGATCCTTGCCAGTTGTATTTTCACCGGATAGCATGGTGTCCTTGTTGAGGGCTTTTTCTAGTATATTTTTAGGGGATTCTCTTATAAAGAATAAAACAATGCTAAAAGATAAATTGCAAGAGCAAATAGCTAGCGAAGAAATAACCATCGTAGATGACGGGACTATAAATAGGGCTATTGGAAGTTCTCGTTTTGATGCGGATGGAAACCCTACTCAGAAAAATGTTGTAGTGGAAAACGGTGTATTCAAGACCTTCTTACACAACATGTATACGGCAAAGAAATCAAATCAGGAGTCTACTGCCAACAGCGTAAGAGCTGGTTATAAATCCATGCCACAAACGGGCGTTCATAATTTTTACTTAGCTCCAAAGGAAAATTCTTTAGATACTCTTCTTAGCGCTTATGAGGAATGTGTTTACATTACAGAGCTTATGGGACTTCATATGGCAGATCCTATATCTGGTAATTTTTCTCTAGGTGCCTCTGGGATTTTTTATAAAAATGCTAAACCTGTATATTCTATAAGAGCCGTTACCGTGGCGTCAAACTTTTTAGAGCTTTTGAAAAAGGTAAAATTGGTGGGAAACGATTTTAGGTTTTTTGGTCATGTAGGCTCTCCTTCTGTATTGGTAGAAAATATAACGATAGGTGGGGTGTAATATGAATCTTTTTACATCGCTTTTTGCCATGTTTTGTGCGATATTTTTCATAGTGGGGAGTTTTTATATAGCATCTGATTATTATTATTATACAAAGGAAGAGCACATATCAAAAGACATGGCTATGGCTCTTTATAGCATAAAATCAAATTCGAACCAGATAGTACTACCCTATGGAGAGGACATGGTTGTGGTGGTAAAAACCCCAAATAGGGTTATAAAATCTACAAACCTTATAAACCATCCCATAGACCAAAATTTGTTTCATGGCGCTACTGAGAAGATAGGTAACGATACTATAATAGTTGGTATAAAGATAAGCAGCTTTGGGGATATCATGACAGAGCTTTTTAGAACACCAATAGCTGTTGGTATGTTTTTAATAGGACTTGCGATTGCCACGTGGATAGTGTGGAGCCTTAGGAAAACTTTTGTGGATTATTTAGATGAGGAGCTTATAGAGAGGCTAAAAGCTCTAAGGCTTACTATAGCTACTGCAAAGATAATACCTCAGGAAAGCTCAGAGGAAGCAAAAAGAATAATAGATATAATACTAAGCTATGCTAAAGAACGCTCCAAGGAGAGCAAAACATGAAGATTTTGGTATCTTCCTTTGATAAGCTAATGATAGAAAAGTTGCAGCATCTTCTTTTGGGAGAGAATGTCATTTTTGTAAAAAACGGCGAAGAAGCCATAAGAAATGCCCCAAAAGATATAGATATAATAATATATGATGCAGTTTCAGGAATAGTGTCGGAAAATGATTTAAATTCTTTGTTTGAAAAAGCCTATAAAAGTTCAAAGTATATAATACTTATGGATGAGCTTTTCCCAATAGACCCAGACAATCTAAGGATGCCCAGCAAGATAGTGATTTCAAGAGACAGAGAATTATCGGTACTGCCGGAGCTTTTAAAAAAATATAAAGAGCTTATAACAAAAGAACATAATCCAATCTCGTCTAATAATGAATACGGAGCCCAATCCTCTACAAAAACTCAAGAGGTACATACTGGTATTGAAATCTCTGTTGTATCAAAGGATAAAGAGCTTTTGGAGACTATAAAAAACGCTTTAGAAGATGTGGCTTACATAAAGATATTTTCATCGGAATACAGCAACAAAGAAGAGATTCTGAATGCTGATATTATAATATACGATACTACCGAAGGGGTTAGCGCTGCAAAAGAGTTAATAAGTATGTACCAAAGCTCAGATATTCCGGTCGTTATCATATTGGACGATATGTTTCCTATAGACATAAGTCGTATTCCGATTCAGAAAAAGATAGGTATCATAAAAACTGAAGTAAAAACTACCCTAAAGCCAATAGTTTTAAAACTTATTTCAGATTACAATATTACATCAAGGAAAGCAAAAAAAGGACTAGATAAAATATCGGAGGTTTTAGCTATGGATTCTTCAAAAAGTCACTTAAAAGATATAATAGTAGACGTATTAAAAGAAGAGATAAGAAGCACAGTAAGAGAGTCGTTGTCTGGCATAGATTTTAAAGAGCTTGCCAAAAACGCCATACAATCTCAAATAGCTACGGAGGATATAAAAACTCTAATGTTAAACAGTGTAAACGAGATAGTGAACAACATGAGGAATGAAATTATGAATATAGCTACTAAAGAAATAGAAACCGCCATAAAAGAAGAAGACATAAAAGCCATTATAAGAGAAATTACCACCACCATACTAAAAGAGCGTATTGAAAGTCTTTTGGCTTGAGTATGAAAAGGCTTATATTGGCAGAAAAACCGTCGGTAGCAAAAGATATAGCATCTGCTTTATGTAAAAGTCTAGACAAAGATGCAAGTAAAAAAGGATATTTTGAATGTAAAGATAGAAATCTATACATCACTTGGGCTATAGGGCATTTGGTGGAGATAGATGATGAAATAGCACCAAGAAAGTGGAGCTTGGAAACGCTACCCATACTTCCAGAAACCTTCAAATACAAAGTTATAGATAAAACTTCAAACCAGTTTAAAGTGATTTCTAAGCTTTTAAAAGAAGTAGATGAGGTGGTGATTGCCACAGATGCCGGAAGAGAAGGGGAGCTTATAGCAAGGCTTATACTTATGCTTAACCATTTTAGGGGGTCTGTAAAAAGATTTTGGACTTCTGATGCCCTTACCAAAGAAGTAATCTTAAGGGAGATGGAAAATTTAAAAGACGCTTCCTTATTTGATAGTTTGTATTACTCTGCCCTTGCTCGTTCACACGCTGATTGGATAGTGGGTATAAACCTCACAAGGCTTATGACAGTAAAAGCTGGTGGTGGTGTATGGTCTGTAGGTAGAGTTCAAACCCCTACCCTCAAGCTAATAGTAGATAGATACAGAGAAAACAAAGAGTTTATACCAAAAGAGTACTATGTGATAAAAGCGGTGTTTGGAGATAAGAAAAGTATATCTAAATCTTACAGTGGATTTTTGTTGTTGGATAAAATTCAAGAAAAAACTTATAAGACATTAAAAGATGCTTTAGAAGAGGACGAGGAGAATCAAACAAAGAAATCCTTTAACGCTAAATATTTTACACCGCTTTTAGAAGAATCCAAAAACCAAATAATGAAAAAGCTTGAAGATATTGAAGAAGCCATTGTAAAAGATATAAAAATCACCAAGAGAAGAGAAAACCCACCTCTTTTACACTCGCTGACATCTTTACAAAGAGAAGCCAATAGAATATATGGATACTCTTCTATGAGGACGTTAAATATAGCTCAAAAATTGTATGAGACTTACAAATGTCTTTCTTATCCTAGGACAGATTCAAACTACTTAGGGGAAGATGAAGAAACGAAAAAACTAGTAAAAGATATACTAAAAAAGTTGGTGGACGAAAAGACTTTTGAGCTTTTATCAAAAAACATAAACAAAGTAGGCAAAAGAGTATTTGACAGCTCAAAGCTAACAGACCACCATGCTCTCATACCTTTTGGTCCTATACCAGAAAGCGCTTCTTCTGATGAAAAAAATATATATAGCCTTGTGTTTAGGCGTTTTGTAGGAGCTTTTATGGAGCCTTACGAGTACGCTATAATAACTATCAAAACACTTTTGGGAGAATTTACCTTTTTGTCTAACATAAATATAGAAACCCTTACCAAAGAAGAGTATCAAAGAACCTATCTTTCTTTATACAAACCCTACAAAGAAGGACTCTTAGAAGAAGATGAAGACTCAACCTTAAAAAATATAGATTTTGACTATATCAAAAGCCTGAAACCAGATGATAGAGTCTATAAGAAATCTCTAGAAGCCTTGCAAAAGTTTACCAAGCCGCCGGCCCTTTATACGGAAGGCACACTCCTTAAAGCTATGGAAAAGCTAGGTCTTGGTACACCGGCCACAAGGGCTTCCATAATAGAGACGCTTTTAGAAAGAAAATACATATCAAGGATAGATAAATCACTGCTTCCAACCCTAAAAGGAGAAGAGCTTATAAAATCTCTAAAAGATAGCGATGTTTCAAAACCCGAGATGACTACAACTTGGGAAGAAGAACTTGAAAGGATTTATAAAGAAAGAAAGTCGAAAGAAGGCTATATAAGGTTTATGCACAACATAAAGGAGTTTGTATCAGACAATATAGACAAGCTTAAGTTTGTAGAGATGGCCAAAGTGCCTATGGCTACCAAAAAGATGATAGAGTTTGCAAAATCTTTGGCCAAAAAGAAAAATATAAAACCTCCTCATTCAACGGACT
This sequence comes from Hydrogenobaculum acidophilum, assembly GCF_054656715.1. NCBI lineage: Bacteria > Pseudomonadati > Aquificota > Aquificia > Aquificales > Aquificaceae > Hydrogenobaculum > Hydrogenobaculum acidophilum. Next base: position 29,271 of record NZ_BAAHXP010000001.1, on the reverse strand, counting down.
ATGAAACTGTAAAAGCTTTTATAGAAAAGCACAATGAAAAAAAAGAAGAAAAAGATGGTGCCGAAAGCCCACCCACCGATAAACAAATATCCTTTGCCAAGGCTCTTGCTGAAAAGTTAAACCAAGAGATACCAGAAGATGCTTATGTTTCTACAAAAACCATGTCTTTATGGATTAAAAACGCCATGAAGCAAACTGGCTATAAAAAATCCTACAGAAGGGGCAAAAAATGACAATAAAGGATATACAAGAGTTAAAAACCAAGATAGACCAGCTTAAGATAATTTACAGACAAGGCAAAACAGATGTAGAAAAAGAGCTTAGGGCTTTTCAAAAAGAGTTAAAACAAATATCAAAAGAGTTTTGTAAAAGCTTAAGCCCATGGGATAGAGTAAGTATAGCAAGACATAGCGAAAGACCTCAAACCCTTGATTATATAAAGGCGCTTTTTAAAGATTTTATAGAGCTTCACGGAGATAGATGCTACGGAGATGACCCGGCAATTGTATCTGGATTTGCAAAATTTTACAACAAAAGCGTGTGTGTTATAGGGCATCAAAAAGGAAGAGATACCAAAGACAAGATATATAGAAACTTTGGCATGGCTCATCCAGAGGGCTATAGAAAAGCTCAAAGGATTATGAAGCTAGCAGAGAAATTTCAAATACCGGTAATAACTTTTGTAGATACGGCAGGCGCATATCCGGGCATAGGGGCTGAAGAACGAGGGCAAGCTCAGGCTATAGCCACCAGTATAGAGCTTATGGGAAGCCTAAAAACCCATATAATAACTGTAATAATTGGAGAAGGTGGTTCTGGCGGAGCTTTGGCTTTGGCAGTGGCAGATAAGATACTCATGCTTGAGAACGCTTGGTATTCTGTGATATCACCAGAAGGCTGTGCAGCTATACTTTACAAAGACCAGTCAAAAGTTCAGGAGGCCACAAAATCTTTAAAAATAACGGCTCAAGACTTGTATGAGCTAGGTGTTATAGATTGTATAATACCAGAGCCCTACTGTGGAGCCCATCTATCTCATAGGCTTACGTTTTTAAATGTAAAATTTTTCTTACGAAAAGCCCTAAACGAAATCTTGCAATACAGCGTAGAAGAAATAGTCAGCAAAAGACAAGAGCGTTATCTAAATATAGGCTTTTACGAAGATGCTTAGAATCTTAATCTCTGTGCCATTTTACTCTTAAAAAATGTGAATCTTCTTGATATTTAAGTTCTAAGCTTCCTTTGTAAGCTTTGTGCACCGCTTCTCCTAAGCGTCTTGCCATATGCTCGTAAGTGGTTTTTATGGTTATGCCGTTGTCATTTTCTTCTATTGTGGCTATTCTTTCCAAAGGTCTTAGATTTTTTTCTTTTTCCTCTTCGTTTCTTATAAGGTTTAAAATTTCTTCTTTATGTGCTTTTAAAAAAGCCCCACTTAACTCAACAATGCCCCCATAATACTTATCTTGTATTCTTCTACAAGCTGGACATACCATCTTCTTTGCATTTTTGGGAGCATCTTCCCATTTGAATACTCCGTCATGGAAAACAACGCCGCATATTTCACATACCGATGGCTCTTCGTACTTTTCCTTGCTAAAGTAAGGATCGTGAATGTACTCTTCTATCATCCTGTCTTTTCTATTGTTCATATCTATACCTCCTGTTAAATTTTTATTCATCTTTCTTCTCTTGCTACGCCACGTTTTGAGCTTTTAATAAAATCCACAAACATAATAGCATATTTGTTGTCTTTGTATAGACTTAGCACCTCTTCTATTGCATCTTTTTTAAGCTTACCGCTTCTGAAAATTATTTTATACACATGCTTTATAACATCTATATCTTCTTTAGAAAATCCTCTTCTTTCTAGCCCTATGGTGTTTATACCAAATAGTTTTGCATGAGGTCCGGCCGCTTTTACAAAAGGAGGTATATCCAAAGATACGCCGCTTAGCCCTCCTACCATAGCATAAGCCCCTATTTTTGTATGTTGATGAGCTGCCGAAAGCCCTCCTATAAAAGCGTACTCTCCTACTTCCACGTGTCCTCCCAAAGTGGCACAGTTTGCCATTATGACCCCATCTTTTACCACACAATCATGAGCTATATGTGTATAAGCCATCAAAAAAACGTTTGAGCCTATCGTGGTTTTTCTTTTGTCAAAAGTAGTGCCTCTATGGATAGTAACATACTCTCTTATAATGGTATTTTCGCCTATCTCTACAATAGAGCCTTCGCCGTTGTCTTTTAAGTGCTGTGGGTCTTCGCCTATTATAGCTCCGTCGTATATCTGTACGTTGTCTTTTACTATAGTACCCTTTCTTATAAGGACTTTGTTTTTTATCTTAACGTTGTTTCCTATTTTCACGTCATCTTCTATGATGCAAAATTCACCTATTTCCACATTTTGGCCTATTTCTGCTTTTGGGCTTATTATAGAAGTCTTCATAAGACTATAATTTTACCATACATTTAAAGAAGGATATAAAATTTTAGATAAGTTTCTAAGCTTAGCTTTTACCCCTTCAATACCTTCTGCTGTTACGTTTATATGTCCTAATTTTCTGCCTTCTCTTGGGGTTTTTCTATACCAATAAAGCTTTGCTCCTTCTAATGACAATACCCTATCTATAAGCTCTTTGTTTAGGTTTATGTTGCCTATTATGTTTATCATGCCCCCTTGTATCTTGAGAGAAGGAGAATATATTGGCATATCTAATATTGTTCTTAAAAGCAATTCAAATTGAGAAAACTCTGTATCGTCTAGCGTATGGTGTCCTGTGTTATGGACCCTTGGTGCAAATTCATTTATGTAAAGGTCTTTGGCTTTTACAAAAAACTCCACTGCTAAAACCCCTTTTTTTATATCAAGAGCTTTTAAAAGTCTACTGGTGATGGCTTTGGCTTTTTCTTGGATCTCTATCGTAAAAGAATCTGTATGGTTGTATAGCAAAATACCGTTTTTGTGAATATTTTTTGTCATAGGCATAAAGACAATCCTATCTTTTGAGATACCGGCTATCACAGACATTTCAAAATCAAAATAGCAAAACTCTTCTATTAAAAACGAATCTTTAGAGTCTTTGAGTTTCTCATTCAAAAGCTCTACATCTTCTTTTGTATGCACTGTATACTGACCTTTACCATCGTAGCCGTTTGATATAGTTTTAATTACCACTTCTTTATTTAAGCTATCCAATATTTCAAAAAGCTCATCTTTATTTTTTGCCTCATAAAATGGCACAACGGGAAAGTTTCTTTCTGCTAGAAACTTTTTTTCCAATAGTCTATTTTGTTTTAACTCAATAGGTTTTACCCCAGGGTATAACTTGTCTAGTAGCTTTTGATAATCAAATATCTTTTTGTTAAAATGCTCAAACTCATAGGTTATCACATCGCTAAAAGCTACAAACTCCTCTATTTGATTTTCTCGGAATATGTGCTTAACTACGTAAGAAGCCGGAGAATCCCCTTCAAAGGACAAGACAGCAAATTCTATATCCATCATGAGCCCTTCTATTATACTCATCATGGCAAGCTGTCCATCACCTATTACGCCAACTCTCATAACATACTATTATACCATTGTGAGTGTGCATTTATAAAATAGGGGTTAGCCCCCAACATTATGCATAGCCTCAACTGTTTTATGTAAGAGTAGATAATTTATTAACCCTTCACTAACACTATAGAACCATCTTCAGACATTTTAAATTTTTGTTTTGTTCTTACAGTTATGCTATAGATACTTCCTACCAATACGTCTTTTTCTGCTAAGTTTATGAACAAAGGGAAAAACATACAATATATTCTATAGTTTCGTGAAGTAATATCAAGTGTTTTTTGCTATTTAACGAATATTTTGGCATAATTTCTATGAAAATGTTATAAAATATTAGATATGAGAAAATTTATAGGATTTTTTATTGGATTGGTTGGGGTTTTGTATATGGCTTTTGGTGGTGAGAAAGATACTCATCAGGTTATATATCAAACGATATATCAAAAACGGGTAATATCTAATAAAAATATGCCGATGGCAAACCAGCCAGCTTATATTAAGCAGTCTTACAGTAGGGAATATTATTACAGGTCTTGCATGGCTGGTCATCAAAAGCCTATAACAAGCGTGGAGGCGATGGCAGGAGATATAGCAAATCAGCTTGTCTGTAGCGAGCTTACGCCTATAAGAGCACCGATAGGTGTATCTGTGATAGTGGATTTAAATAGGCTTCATGAGACTACCGACTTTGGAAGACTTTTGTCTGAAGACTTGATATCAGAGCTTCAAAGAAAAAATATGGCGGTTATAGATATAAGAGCCCAAACCTTTATGCTTATAAATCCACAAGGCGAGTTTTATTTATCACGAAATATAAACAATCTAAGAAAAGAATATAAGATAGGTTATGTGCTAGTGGGTACTTATTCGGTAGGTGATTACTCTACATCTGTAAATGCTAGGATAATAGATGCTTCCAGCGGTTTTGTGGTAGCTACTGCTCATGCTTCTATACCTACTCAAATAATAAGTGATTTGCTATACAACTCTTCTCAATCTATACCAGAGCTTCAGCTAAGAGGATCTTCAATGGCTCCGTCTTATCAAAATTTAGCACAATCTGCTAGTCCGCCAGCGGTTGCGCCACAGGTAAAGCCAAACTCTAAAAAATAATCTAAAGCCGGTGTAGCTCAGTCGGTAGAGCGAGGCATTCGTAATGCCTAGGCCGTGGGTTCGAGTCCCATCGCCGGCTTTTGTTGATTTTAAAATATAAAAATGCTATAATAGTAAAAACTTTGAAAAGGTGGAAGCTATGAAAGAAGGTAAAGTGGTACAAGTTATAGGAGCGGTATTAGACGTAGAATTTGACACTGAAGAACTTCCCCCAATAAGACACGGACTTGTGATGGATAGAAGGTTTATGGGGGACAACGACGAATGGCTTACTGAGAAGCTTTACTTGGAAGTGGCTCAGCACATAGGAGAAAAAAGGGTAAGGGCCATAGCGATGGGACCTACTGATGGTATACAAAGAGGTGCTAAAGTCCAATATCTGGGCGGTCCTATAAAGATACCAGTAGGTGATGGAATATTAGGAAGAGTTTTTAATGTAGTTGGACAGCCTATAGATGAAGCTGGCGATGTAAAAGCTACAGATTTTTGGCCAATGTTTAGAGACCCACCACCTCTTACAGAACAATCCACAAAAGTAGAGATACTTGAAACTGGTATAAAAGTTATAGACTTGTTAGAGCCTTATGTAAAGGGTGGTAAAGTAGGTTTGTTTGGTGGTGCCGGTGTTGGTAAGACCGTTTTGATGCAAGAGCTAATACACAACATAGCAAAGTTCCACAAAGGTTATTCTGTGGTTATAGGCGTTGGTGAGCGTACCCGTGAAGGTAACGACCTTTGGCACGAAATGAAAGATTCAGGCGTTTTACCATACACTGTTATGGTTTATGGTCAGATGAACGAACCACCGGGTGTTAGGTTTAGGGTAGCTCAAACCGGTATCACGATGGCTGAGTATTTTAGAGATATTCAAGGCCAAGATGTTTTGACGTTTATAGACAACATATTTAGGTTTGTGCAAGCGGGCTCTGAAGTCTCAACGCTTTTAGGAAGATTGCCCTCTGCGGTTGGATATCAGCCCACATTAAACACAGACGTTGGAGAAGTCCAAGAGCGTATTACATCTACAAAGAAGGGTTCTATAACATCGGTGCAAGCGGTTTATGTGCCAGCTGACGATATCACAGACCCAGCTCCATACTCTATATTTGCGCACCTAGATGCTACTACGGTGCTAGCTCGTAGATTGACAGAGTTAGGTATATATCCAGCCATAGATCCTCTTGAGTCCACATCCAAATATTTGGCTCCAGAGTTTGTAGGTCAAGAGCATTACAACGTAGCTATGGAAGTAAAGCGAATACTACAAAGATACAAAGAGCTTCAAGAAATTATAGCAATCCTTGGTATGGAAGAGTTGTCCGATGAGGATAAGGCTATAGTCAATAGGGCTCGTCGTATACAAAAGTTTTTATCACAACGCTTTCACGTGGCAGAGCAGTTTACAGGTATGCCTGGTTCTTACGTAAAACTAGAAGATACCATTAGAAGTTTCAAGGAAATACTTACTGGTAAATACGATGATTTACCAGAAAACGCTTTCTATATGGTAGGAAGCATAGACGAAGCCATAGAAAAAGCTAAGAAAATGTAATATATTATGTATATGAGAAACTTAGCTTTGGTTTTGGGACTTATCGGTGTGGCAAGTTTTGGGGCTTTTGCTATAACCCCGCAAAAGGTGTTTGAAATGCATTGTATGCAATGTCACAATGGCAAAAGAGCACCTTCCGCTAAAGAGCTTCATACAAAGTTTGCTGGTAAGAAGAAAGAGCTTATAGAGGCTATATCACATTGTAGACCTGCTATGGCTTTACCGGCATCAGAAAGAGAAGCTATTGTAAATTGGTTATCTTCTAAATAATTCAAAAGGCGGTATAGCTCAGGGGCTAGAGCGGAGATCTCATAAGTCTTAGGTCGGAGGTTCGAATCCTCCTACCGCCATTTTTAACTAAATATCTTCTACTATCTCAAAATCCAACTTGCCCCTCTTTTCATCTACTTTTATTACTTTCACGCTTACGCTATCCCCTAACCTATAGGTTTTATTGCTTTTGGTATCTATAAATCTATGATTTTCCTGATCATAAACAAAGTCCCCTTGCACAGAGCCTATGCTTACAAAGCCTTCTGCTAATATAGTTTTAATTTGAACAAAAATACCATTTTGTATAATGCCCGTTATGATACCCTCAAATACCTCTCCTATTTTATCCTTCATAAACCTTGCTCTGAGAAGGTCTATAGCTTCGTACTCAATTTTGTCTGCTAAACGCTCTTTTTCAGAAAGATGCACGGCTGCCTCTTCAAGATAACTCATATTAAAAGCCAAAGCTTTTTTCTTTAAAACGGATTTCACTATTCTATGGACTATGATATCTGGATATCTTCTTATAGGGGATGTAAAATGGGTGTAATGTTTAGAAGCAAGGCCAAAATGTCCTATGTCTATTGGTGAGTATTTGGCTTTCTGCATACTTCTTAAGGTTAAAAATCTTACCAAAAACTCCTCATCTTTTCCTTCAAAATGTTCTATGATTCGCTGGAAAAATTTTGGCTCAAACTCTTCTGGCATAGCTGTTTTATATCCAAGTCCAGAGAGTATTTCTAATAGATTTTGCACCTTTTCTCTGTTTGGTTTTTCATGTACCCTATAAAAGCCTAAATTAGACTTCTCATTCATAAATGTGGCTATTGCTTCGTTGGCAGATACCATAAACTCTTCTATTATCCTATGTGCTATGTGTCTTTCGTAGGGTATTATAGCGCTCGGTTCTCCCGTTTCATCTACTACAATCTCAGCCTCAGGCAAGTCAAAGTCTATACTTCCCAAATCCCACCTTATCTTATGTCTTTTTCTATATAGATTTTCCATTTCGATCAATGTTTCTCTTAAGCCTTCAATCGGTGGTTTTAACTTGCCAGTTATTATATCCAAAGCTTCATCGTAGGTGAGTCTTGCTTTTGAGTTTATAACGCTTTCGTATATTTTGTAATCTTTTAGTGTTGCGTTTTTATCAAAAACCATTTCTACGCTAAGGCAAAATCTATCTTTATTTGGCACCAAACTGCAAAGATCTGAAGAGAGTTCTTCTGGAAGCATGTGTATGGCCTCTCCAGGAAGGTAAACGGTGGTACCTCTTTCGTAGGCTTCCTTGTCAAGAGCACCGCCATATTTTACAAACAACGATACATCCGCTATATGTACAAAAAGCCTATAGTTATCACCGTCTTTTTCAAGATAAACAGCGTCATCAAAATCTTTTGCCTTTACAGGATCGATGGTAAAGCAAGGTTGGTCTCTTAGGTCTTTTCGTTTTGATATCTCTTTTTCAAAATCAAACTTCTCTAAAAATGTTTTTAACTCTTTTATGGCGTCTTTTGGATATTGATTTTTTAAGTTGTATTTTCTTTTTAAAAGCTCCAAAGATAAGAAACTTTCAGATGGGTTTCCTATTATCTCTACTATCTTACCTTTGGCTTTTTGAGTCTTTGTGGGATACTTTGTTATTTTTACTAGTACCAGCTGGTCTGGTTTTATATTTTTGCATTGATTTTTAGAAAGCTCTATATCGTGAAAATGGTTTTCGTCTATTGGATTTGCAATGCACTTTTTAAAGTTTGATATGCTGCAAACAAACTCCTTTCTAGTGCGTTTTAAAACTCTTTCTATCCTTAATTCTTTTTTACCTTTGTAAAGGACTACATATCCTTCTACTTCGTCTTTGTCAAAAACTTTTTGCATCTCAAAAAATGGTATATATATATCTTCAGAACCATCTTTTGGTATTAAAAACCCAAAACCAGCAGGGTTTGCCTCTACTGTCCCCACTACTCTTTGTAAGGATTCTTGACTTAAGCTAAAGTGTCCTTTTGTGGTTAGTATTTTGTTTTGTTTTATTAGCTCTCTAAGTATTTTCCTAAGTATTTTCTTGTCTATAGGGATATTTTTGGAAAGCTCCCCAAAAGATACTGGCTTTTTCTTAGAGGATAAGAAGCTTTGTATGGCCAAAATTATCTCATCTTTTTCCATCAGAGCTTTACTCTCCCTTTAAACTCTCTTTGAATTTCTCTTTTTATATCTTTTTCTTTTAGTTCTCTTCTTTTATCGTAAAGCTTTTTACCTTTAACTAATGCTATATCTACTTTTACTTTACCGTTTTTAAAGTATAGGCTAATGGGTATTATAGTGTATCCTTTTTCTTTTGATTTTCCTAAAAGCCTCAAAATCTCTCTCTTATGAAGAAGCAACTTTCTCTTTCTAAGAGGGTCTGGTGGTTTTATGGTAGCGTACTTATAAGGGGCAATGTATAGGTTGTGTAAAAAAGCTTCACCGTTTTCTATCCTCACAAAGGAATCTTTAAAAGAAACCGTTTGCTTGTTTCTTATAGATTTTATTTCTGGTCCCAAAAGCTCAATACCTGCTTGATAAGTTTCTACGATTTCATTTTCATGAAGACCTTCTTTGTTTACGTATCTTGGTGTGTTATTTTGTTCATTTTTTTTCATATTATATAATATACTATATTTATATCAATGAGTGTATAAGTTAAATTTTAAACTGTCAGAAATTGCATAAAGGTTGTGTTTATGTGATATAATAGTGCAAAATCGTTGGAGGTGTTTTATGTTAGAAAAAGCAATTTATAAGTCTTTTAAGCAGGCTATGGTGGGCTTGTCATTTTTAGGGCTTATTGGAACAACCTTTGCAGATACCAAGGTGAAGGAAATGAGTCTTCCGGTACCAAAATGCTCAAGCCCTGTCTACAACGTATCTATTATGGATTTTAGCTGTAAAGCTGCCGCTTGTACGGCACCAAACGCTCCTGGTGGTGGTTTTGCTGCACTTGCGGCTGTATTTGCTGGAAACGGTGGTATATCTTCTGTAGGAAAAGGTGTCAGCAATATGCTAACCACAGCTTTACAAGCTACAAATTGCTTTCACGTTATAGATTTAAAAGCTTATAAGAAGATGCAAGCTTTACTTGCAGCTACCGGGCAAAAGGTAAAACCACCTCATATAGATTACATGATAACTGGGGATGTAACATCTATAAGCTTAAGCACTTCTGGTGGTGCTTTAGGGGCTGGTCTTATACCGGTACTTGGGCTTATATCTGAAAGAAAGCAAGAAGCTCAAATGGGTATAGATATAAACGTGTTAAACCCTGCTACTGCAGAGACTGTGCTTGCCAAGACTTTCCAAGCGGATAGCTCTAAAACTTCATGGGGTATAGGTGGTGCTGGTGGTGCTGGTATGGCTGGTGCAGCTGGTGGTTGGAGTATTTCTCACAATCTATCTTTGGATAACGTGGCAAGAAGTGTAGTTATACAAGCTGCCACTTACATAACCAAAGAGCTTGCTGGTAAATACATAACTTACACTCCGCCAGCTCCTGGAGAGAAATCAAAAGATAATTCTTCTGGGGCAACTACGGAAGGGGCAAGCGCAGGAGCAAACGCAAATTGATATGTTTCATAGTTTTTAGTAAAAGTATTTAGATATTATTTTTATGGATAAGAATAGAGTATTTATATTTGACACTACTTTAAGAGATGGCGAGCAGGCTCCTGGCTTTTCAATGACTATAGAAGAGAAGTTACAGATGGCCCATCAATTGGCAAGGCTTGGAGTGGATATCATAGAAGCTGGTTTTGCCATAGCTTCTAAAGGGGATTTTGAGGCTATAAAACTTATCGCTTCGGAAGTAGAAGGTCCTACTATATGTTCGCTAGCAAGAGCTAACGAAACTGACATAGAAAGGGCTGCCGAAAGCTTAAAACCAGCCAAGAGAAAACGCATACATACCTTCATAGCCACATCCGACATACATATGCAATACAAGCTTAAAAAATCAAAAGAAGAAGTGTTAGAGCTTGCTAAAAAAGCGGTAAAATTTGCAAGAAATTTTACAGACGACGTAGAGTTTTCCTGTGAAGATGCCACTAGAAGCTCCAAAGACTTTCTTTATAAAATCATAGAAGAGGCTATAAAAGAAGGTGCTACCACTATAAATATACCAGATACCGTTGGCTATGCTACTCCTTTAGAGTTTTACGAGCTTATAACATCTATAAGAGAAAACGTTCCAAACATAGACAAAGCTATAATAAGCGTTCATTGTCACAACGACCTTGGTATGGCCACCGCCAACTCTTTGATGGCTTTAAAAGCCGGAGCAAGGCAGGTAGAATGTACTATAAACGCCATAGGTGAAAGAGCTGGAAACGCAGGGCTGGAAGAGGTGGTAATGGCTTTGGTAGTAAGAAGAGAATACTTTGACAACCTTTACACCAACGTAAACACCAAAGAGATATACAAAACCAGTAGACTCCTTTGTAGGATTACCAGCAGTTTTGTTCAGCCAAACAAAGCTGTGGTAGGGGACAACGCCTTTGCCCACGAGTCTGGTATACATCAACACGGGGTTTTGTCAAATCCAATGACTTACGAGATTATGAAACCAGAAGACGTCGGTTTTCCATCAAATAGGGTTGTACTTGGTAAGCACTCTGGAAGGCATGCTTTAAAATCTCGTTTAAAAGACCTTGGCATAGAACTTCCAGAAGATGAGTTTGAAAAGCTTTTTGAGGAGTTTAAGGCCCTTTCTGATAAGAAAAAATACATATACGATGAGGATATAGAAGCTCTTATATACAAGGATATATTAAAACATGACAACAAACCCATAAAACTTTTAAGCTTCCAAGTACAAACCGGAGACAACATACTTCCTACTGCCACGGTTAGCTTAGATATAAACGGCGAGAAAAAAGTGCTTACCTCTACCGGTGATGGCCCTGTGGATGCCGTTATAAAAGCTATAGAAAAAGCCTTACCTTACGAGCCAAAATTCTTAGATTACTCTATAAAAGCTCTTACACCAAACGCCGATGCCCAAGCGGAGGCAAGAGTTTTGATAGAGCTAAACGATATAAAATCCTCTGGCACAGCCACAGATACAGATATAGTAAAAGCTAGTGCCAACGCGTTTTTGGATGCTGTAAACAAAGCCCTATTTAAAAAGCAAGTAAAAGAAAAAGCTATAGAGGGAGTTTAGAATGTGTATGATTCTAAAAGCTCAAAAATCTGAGGTGCTATATCAAAGGCATCTATACCAGTCCATATTTTAAAACTCTCTAACCCTTGGTAAACAAGCATCGGGAGTCCGTTTATGCCGACGGCTTCCTTTTCTTTGGCTTTTTTTATTAAGAGTGTGTTTTTGTATATAACATCAAAAACTATATGATGAGCAGATATTTTATCATAATCAAAAAGAGGTTTATCGTCGTCTTTTAATCCTATCGATGTGGTGTTGACTATTATATCTACGTTATCAAGCATACATTCTATATTTTGCACAACCTCTATGTTGAAAATTTCTTTTAGTTTTAAAGCTTTTTCTATAGTCCTATTGTATAGATATACTTTTGTACCAGCGTTTACAAGTGCATATATTATAGCCTTAGAGGTACCACCTGCTCCTAGGACTAAAGCTTTTTTACCATTTAAGGTGGTTTTTTCTTCTAAGGCTCTTTTAAAACCTATATAGTCTGTGTTGTAAGCTTTTATAATATTTTCTTCAAATTTTAGCGTGTTGCAAGAGCCTATTTTTTTAACATCCTCTGATACCTCATCTACAAACTCTAGAATACTTTCTTTATGAGGAATGGTAATATTTAAACCCTTTATAGACAAAACCTTTGCACCTTTTACGGCATCTTTTAAATCCTCTGGTTTTACTTCAAAGGGTATGTATATAGCGTTTATATTTTTTTGGTTAAAAGCGTAAGACTGAAAAACCGGTGATAGGCTATGCTTTACCGGATATCCAAATATGCCATAGCAAAGGGTTTGGCCGTTTGGCAATCTCATCATCTTAATTTTAACGTAGCTATTGTAAATATTGCAAGAAGTATAGACACTATCCAGATTCTTACTACTATTTTTGGCTCTGGAGTGCCGTTTAGTTCAAAGTGATGATGAATAGGCGCCATTTTAAAAACCCTTTTCCCTTTGGTAATTTTAAATACGCTAACTTGGATTATAACGCTTAAAGCCTCTACTACAAAAACTCCCCCTGCTATTATAAGGGACATCTCTTGTTTTGACATAATAGCAAGCATACCAAGAGCCGCTCCGAGTCCAAGAGAACCTACGTCTCCCATAAACATTTGAGCCGGAAAAGAGTTAAACCAGAGAAAACCAAGGCCGGCCCCAACAACAGCCATACCAAATATAGCAAGCTCACCGGCGTTTTCCACATAGTGAATTTCTAAATACTTTGCCAATATGCTATTACCAGCAACATAAGAGATAATACCAAGGGCAAAAGCGGTGGTCATCGCTGGGACTATAGCAAGACCGTCAAGCCCATCTGTAAGATTTACAGCGTTTGAAGTAGCTATTAAAACGAGCATTATAAAAACTATGTAAAAATATCCTAAATCTAGTTTTAGGCTTTTAAAAAAGGGGAAATATATATGGGTATCTATATGCATAACAAAAAAAAGTAATAAAGCGCTTATAAAACTCACGATTATTTGCCCGAACATTTTGGATTTTGCAGATATACCTTTTTTATTTTTTAGTTTTACAAAATCATCTATAAAGCCTACAGCGGCAAAACCAAGCACTGTAAAAGCCATTATCCAGGTTTGTACTATATCAAGCCTCATTAGTAAAATTGAGGCAAGTTCAAGGCTCAATATTATAATAAGCCCACCCATTGAGGGTACGAATTTTTTCTTAGAATGGGCTTCTGGCGTATCTTCTCTTACGTATCCACCGTACAATCTATTTAAGGCTGTTACCTTTCTCATGAAAATAGGAGATAGCGCTAACGTGATAAGAAAGCTTAGGATAACGGCCATCAAAGCTCTAAAGGTAATATATCTTAATACGTTAAACAAAAAAATATGATTTTTAAGGATTAAACCAAGCCAATATAACATCTAACACCTGTTTTTGCTGAGAAGCCTATCTAAGATGATGGCAGCTGCGTTTCTGACAGATAGATGATTCCAATCAGAAGCTCCGTAGATGGGCTCTAATATCAAGTCAAAGGTTTCCATCAAAGATTTTGGTATACCGTATCCAGTGCCAAAAAGTATAAGATAGTCTTTATCACCAGATTTGATAGCTTCTGAGAGCTCTTTGTAAGATATTGTGTTTGGGTAAGTCCTGGCATCTGTTCCAACTGTGATGGGCTTTTTGCCTTTTTTGGAGATTATATCTTCTATAACTTCTTCGTAGTTGTAAAGAAGTTTTACAAGTGATACGCTTTCATACCTTGTAAACTGCTTTTCTTTGTTTTCAATAGAAGTCCAATACTCTATCTGTCTTTGGATTATCTCCCTTTGAGAGTCCACCGGATGAACTATATAGTAAGTCTCTACATCGTAAGTCTTAGCTGGTCTTGCTATATCGTGTAAATCAAGGGTGGTAAAAGACGTGATGATTTTGTTACCAAACCTATCTGTGGCAGGCCAATGTAAAACTGCTATAAAAACGCTCATTTAAACCTATATTCCTCTTTGTTCAAAAGCCTAAAAATGTTGTCTTTGTGCTTATATATTATAAGAAAAGCAATAAAACTAGCACCAATTTTTTGAGGAGTAGTAAAATCACCTTGTAAAAATAAAAAGTATCCTACCAAAACAGAGATTATAGAGGCTAAAGATACATATCTAAAAAGATAAAACACCAAAGCCCACAGCAAAAACATCTTTACAGCCAAAAAAGGAGATATCCCAAACACCACACCAAAAGCTGTGGCAACCCCTTTACCACCTTTAAAGTCAGCTCTATAAGAATATATATGTCCAATAATAGGAGATACCATTACAATTCCAAACCATAGAGAATTTGGATTTACGTAAAATCTATCTAGTATCGCTATCAAAAATCCTTTAAAAGCATCTAAGAAAAACACCAGAGCCCCGTATTTTTTGCCAAGAGTTCTAGTAACGTTTGTGGCACCTGCGCTTTTGCTTCCTACTGATGTAATATCTATACCCTTATAAGAGGCTATAACTTTTGCAAAAAGAATAGAGCCTAAAAGATAACCAAACACGCTAAGAAGAAAACCCATTACAACGCTCATATCAGAAACCGCCTTCTTCTTTTGGTTTAAAATCGTTTCCTATAGAATACATCCAGTTAAAATACTTTTCATAAATATCGGCAAGTTGCGGGCTTTTAATGATAAGAAGGTTTTCGTAATTTAGTTTTTCAGCGGATGCGGTCCAGTTGTAAGAACCGGTTATCACCTCTTTACCGTCAATCACCGCAAATTTGTTGTGCATAAGTCCTTTTACAAACCTAGTCTCTTCCACTGGTAAAGTCTTTATGGGTATGCCAGCTCTGTAGAAAAATCTAGACCTTGAAAATCTTGTGTCGGCTTCTCTTACATCCATTACAAGCCTAACCTTTACTCCTCTTTTATAAGCATCTATGACGGCTTGACCTATAGGTCTTGATGTGAAAGCATACATTGCTATGTCTATAAAAGAATGAGCGTTGTTTATCTCTCTTATTATGGCATCAGAAGCCCCGCCGTTTGGTGAAAAATAAACAGATACCAAAGCGTTGTTTATGTGTAGAGTTTTAGCACCAGAGGGCTTTGTCGAACAGGAAAATATAGAAGTGCAAAAAACAATGCCAGAAAATACCAGAAATATCTTTTTTATCATAGGTATTTAAAAGCTTTTTGTCCTATATCTTTTCTATAAATGGCGTCTTTAAAATCTATAAGCGATATTGCACTGTAGACATCTTCCAAAGCCTTTTTTAAATCTTTTGATTTAGCACACACCGTGAGGGCTCTGCCTCCAGTAGAATATATTTCTTTATCTATTAACTTTGTATTTGCTTGGAATATTACTGCACCTTTTTCTTGGGCTTTTTCTAAATTTCTTATAGGTGTAGGCTCGCAGTTTCCATATGGATAGTTTTTACAAGCCATTACAACTCCCACTGCAAAATCTTCAGATATACCATCTTCTAGGATTTCTGGATTATTAATTATATCTATAAGATTTTTTTCTAGCATCATCATAAGCACCTGAGCTTCCGGGTCTCCCAATCTTACGTTAAACTCCAAAACGTAGGGTTTTCCTTCAGATATCATAAGCCCTATATACAAAAACCCAGCATAGTTAAACCCTTCTTCTTCCAGACCTTTCATCAAAGGTTTTACAATGCTTTCTTTTATTTTTAAATCCATTTCTTTGTTTATTATAGGGGCTGGTGAGTATGCGCCCATGCCACCGGTGTTTGGTCCTTCGTCATTGTCTTTTAACCTTTTGTGGTCTTGAGAGGTGGGCATCACACCAAACTTGCCATCTTTTATAGCTATTATGTAAGAGGCTTCTTCACCTTTTAAAAATTCCTCTACCACAACCTTTTTGCCAGACTCCCCTAGTTTATTTTTTATCATAAAATCTTCTAAAACTTGTATGGCCTCTTGTTTTGAATTTACTATGACAACGCCCTTACCAGAGGCAAGACCGTCTGCTTTTATAACAGCTGGGTAGCCTATATCCTCTATGAAGTTTAGGGCTTTTTTGGGGTCTGTAAAAGTGCTATAGTTGGCGGTAGGTATTTCATACTTTGACATAAAGGCTTTTGCAAAATCTTTGGAGCTTTCAAGCATGGAAGCCCTTTTAGAGGGTCCAAACACAAAAGCTTTGCCTTCCAATAAATCCTTTATGCCTTTTACAAGGTATATCTCCTGACCTGGTATGACTACATCTATTTTATTTTCTATTATAAATGTTGCTATGTCTTCTATGCTGTTGGCGTTAAGCTCTATGTTTTGGGCTATCTTGTAAGTGCCTGCGTTTCCCGGGAAAACAAAGATGTCTTTTATCCGTTGGTCTTGTCTTAATTTCCAAACTATAGCGTGCTCTCTAGCCCCTGAACCTAGTACTGCAACCTTCATCTTCTTTTTTTGTAGTATAAAAGATTGCCGTCGCTGTCAAATTTGGCTATACCACCGCTTCCTTTTACAGTATAAATACAGCCTTTTCTTGTATGAGACACTTTTATATCCTTTATATCACCCACATAAGAAGAAGCATCTGCTGTAATAGAGTTTACATCACAGTTAGACATGGGTTCGTATTTTCTATGCCATGCCAAAGCCAAAGAAGCCACCCCTAGGTATAAAATTAAAAACTTTTTGTAAGCTTTTAACATAATGATATTATTTTATCACAAAAGCCTACAAAACGCTTTAAAACCTTAGATATCAGGATTTATCGGGTACGTCGTGTATAACTATGGGCTTTCCAGCGTATTTGTTTAGTATATTGATAGCTACTTGCACACCAGAACCAGCTGCACAGGCAAACATAGAGCTAAATCCCGCTAGAAGCCCTGCTACGTATAGATTTTCCACAGGTTTTTCGCCTTTATCGATAGCTTCATATTTTTCGTTGGTTTTTATCATCACTCTATTAGGTTTTGGTGAAAGTGGGTTTTCTACAACGTTTAATTCTATACCCTCTATATCAAAAGCCTTAAACCCAGTGGCTAAAACTAACACATCTGCTTCAAAATCCTTTCCAGAAGAGGTTTCTATGTGAAAATTTCCATTTTTTGAAACTCTTTTCACCGTGTCTTCTATTATTTCTATACAAGGATATTCTATCGCTTGATTTTTGATTTGTTCTAAGAGCTCTTTACCTAAGGTACCTCTTTTTATGCCAGGGACGTTGTTTAGTTTTGCACTTTTAAGGTCCGAAGTGCCGTTATCTATAACCAGCACCTTTTTATCCTTTGCAAACTCCATTTCATGCTCTACAGCAGAACCAATGGTGATAGCACAAGAAAGCCCAGACGGTCCTCCACCAACAATTACAATATCGTATCTCATGGAAAAATTCTAAACTGTAAAATCCTTTATTTCAAGAGTTTTTGTCATAAGTTTTTAATAGCTTGTCCAAAATGTGGTAAAACCAAGCCCAAAATAGCGGTAGAACTGTTAAAAATGATTTATGGTTTTAAGAGATAGAAAAATCATTTTTTCTTGCAAAATCTTTAAAATATTGATACACTATTGATATGAAAGTAGGATTTATAGGATTTGGAAATCTTGGCTCTGCAATTGCAAGGAGGCTTAAGTCCTTAGGTGTGGAAGTGATAGTCTATAACAGGACAAAATCAAAGGTAATAGATTTTAAAGCGGTGGATTATCCTTACGAGCTTCTTCAAGAGACAGATTTAATTGTCGTAAACGTATTTGACTCTTTGGCATCAAAAGAGATGATATTTGGAGAAAATGGTCTTGTAAAAGGAAATCTAAAGGGAAAAACTATAATAGATACCACCACAAACCACTACGCATACGTAAAAGAAGCTTATGAAGCCTTAAAATCTCTCGGGGCTCATTATCTTGATGCTCCTGTACTTGGTTCTGTGATACCTGCTTCAAAAGGTGAACTTGTAATGCTTGTGGGTGGAGACGAAGAGGTTTTTAAAAGCGTAGAAGAACTTTTAAAGCTTTTTACAAAAGAAAGAATATACATGGGAAAAGTTCCAAACGGCACTTACGGAAAGCTTATAAACAACATAGTTTTAGGTACTTTCATGGATGCTATAGCCCAAGCGTTTGGCATAGGTGAGACAGTTGGTCTTTCCAAAGAACTCATTTTAAAATTTTTAGAAATTGGGGCTGGAAATTCATATATACTAAACGTTAAGAAACAAAAGCTCTTAGAAGAGGATTTTTCTCCTCAGTTTTCTGTAAAAGCCATATACAAAGACCTTCACTATGTCCAAGATTTGCTAAAAGATTTTGGACTATTTTCCTTTAGCTTATCCTCTGTGAAAGAAACTTATGGACTTGCTATAAAATCAGATATGGCAGACCTTGATTTTTCTGCTATATACAACCTTTATAAGAAACCTTGATGATAAGTGCTCTAGGTAGAAAAGTTTATATTAAAAGCCAAATTAAAGATGTTTATGATTCTGAAGATTTTTACGATATTATTTTTAATACGCTTCTTAGCCTTAGAAATATAAAACCAGAAGATTTGGAATCGAAATTAAAAAATATCCCTAGTTTTGAGCTTTTACCAAATATAGAAAGTGCTGTAGAAAGATTAGTAAAAGCCATAAAGAATAAAGAACGCATAATACTATACGGAGATTACGATGTAGACGGGGTTACATCCACTACCATAATGTACGATTTTCTAAAACAGATAGGGGCAAACGTAACACCAGTTTTACCAAACAGGGTTTCTGGATACGGTCTTTCAAAAGATTTGTTAGATTTGTTTTCAAAATACTCAAACCTCGTATTGACCTTAGACAACGGTACCACAGCTACCGAAGAGATAAAGTACGCAAAAGAAAAATACAACATGGACTTTATAATATTGGACCATCATAGAATAAACGAAGAGCACGAGGACCAAGATAAAAAAGCTATAATAGTAAATCCAAATTTAGAAAAAGACAATCCTTTAAAAGGGATATGCACGGCAGGGCTTTCTTTTTATATGGTGGGGGCTTTAAGAAGGGCTTTAGATATAGATTTTGATATAAAAAGATACCTTGATTTGGTGGCGATAGGGACTATTGCAGATGTTATGCCTATAAACCCTCTAAACAGAATTTTGATATCAAAAGGTCTAGAGCTTATAAACAAAATAAAGGATATGCCGTTTGGTACAGCTACAGAAATCGGTAAAGCGGGCATGAAGGCTCTTATAAACTATATCACAAGGACAGAAAACGGTAAAACAAAGCTAATAACGGCAAAAGATATAGGCTTTTCCATAGCCCCTAGGATAAACGCAGCGGGTCGTATAAAAAAACCCATTATCGCTATGAGGCTTTTAGCTGAAAAAGATTACGAGAAAGCAAAAATTCTCGCAACTGATTTAGATAAATTAAATCAAGATAGGAGAAAAATATCTAATTCTATTTTCCGGGAAGCTTATGAGCTGGCTACAATGTCTAATGATGATTTCATAGTGTTAGGAAAAGATACTTGGCATCACGGGGTCCTTGGTATAGTAGCCGGAAGGCTTTCTAACAAGCTTAAAAAACCCACTGGTATTTTTTATATAAACAGCACCTATGCCGTTGGTTCTGTTAGGTCTGTGGAAGGTCTTGATGTGCATAAGCTTTTATCGAACGTAAGCTATATGTTTGACAAATGGGGAGGTCATGCCGGGGCTGCTGGTATTACCATTAAAAAAGAGTATTTTGAGGCTTTTAAAAGAAAAATAAACGATTTATTGAAAAAAGAATCTTTTGAAGTGGATAGGATTTTAGAGGTGGATATGGAGCTTCCCTTAAGAAAAGTCTATAGCTCAAACGGTGTTGATAAAAACATGTATAGAATAGTGGAAAGGCTCTCTCCTTATGGTGAGCTAAACCCAGAACCTGTCTTTATGTCTCAGGATATAACCATATCTTCTATATCAAATAGAGGTATTGGTGTAAAAATAAAATCTATAGACAAAGGAAAAGAGATAGAGCTAAATTGTTTTGAGGAGGAGCTTTTTATAAAATTAAAACCAGGTCAGTGTTTAAAAGCAATATACAACATAGATTCTTACGGTATAAACATGATAGATGCGGTATTTTGCTGATGGCTTCTGGTAATACTCACGATTTTTTAAACTTGGCAACGCTTCCGATATTTTTGTACGGAGTCCCGCATGAGTACTTTCTTTACTTTGGCAGTGCTTATGTGATAAGTACCGTTTTGCTATCTCCAGATATAGACCTTCATCATTCAAAACCTTCAAAACGCTGGAAACTACTAAAGTGGTTTTGGCATCCTTATCGCATATTTTTTAAGCATAGAGGCTTATCTCATTTTCCAATAATAGGTACTTTATCTAGGCTTTTATATGTCTTAGCTTTGGTGATTTTTCTTTATTTTGTGATTGTGGGTATTATGAGTTTTGCTCATTACTCTCAGGCTTTTATTAAAAGCTCAAATACAATATTCCAAGAACTTAAATCTAGGGTAAAAGAAGAGGATGTTTTCTGGTTTGTAATGGGGGCTATAGTATCTGATTTAGTCCATATTTTTTGGGATATGGTGTTTTCTTTTTTGAAGAAAATAAAAAAGCTTGTATAAGTTAACATACACTATGGACACCTACCTTTGTTAAAATTTTCTATAAACTAATAAATAAAGGAGGTAAGTTTTTATGGTTAAAATTTTAGGAAGAACTTACACAGCATTAGAAAGTGGGTGACAAGTCTGCCACGGTTCACAAGTTTGCCACGGTTTATAGCGATAAAGTTTATGAGGTTGGAGTAACAGTATGAAAATTTGGTATATTTTTTTAGTGTAAGTGTTAGCGTGTGGCATACTTATCACGATGTACGGCAACTCATACATCCATAGACTTTACCTCCTGATTTTGGTTTTAAAGAATGTATTCTTGGAGTCTAAAAAGTCAATAGTTGAAATATGATTTAACCCATTGAAAAAGCGTTTTCTAACCTTAATATTTTACAAATCACTTTTGGTAATCAAACAAAACATGATATATATATATACCTCATTTATGTATTTTCATTGTTTAATTTTAAAAGCCAAAAAATAAAAATTCTTAAAAAATAAATTAATTCAAACCAAAAAACAAAAAATTTACATCCGCTTTTTATAGGCTTTAAATTGTTTAAATTGTATTTTTATGTATTATAATTCCATAACAAGATTGTTTTTTAAATCTCTATATACTTGACAGCCAAGTCTTAAATTTTTAAATTTTTTAGTATGATAAAAGTTGAGAAATTGAAGGAGCTTTAAGAATTGCCCTTATACTTATAAAGAGGTTATAGGTAGAGAGGTTTAAGTTTTTAGGCTTTTAATACGATTTAAAATATTTAAATAACCCTCTTTTAGGTCTCCAAGGTCAAATCTAAATCTATCTTTGTCTAATTTCTCGTGGGTGGTTTTATCCCAAAGCCTACAACTATCCTATAAGTTATAGACGGCCAAAGCCAGACAAGGCTAAGGCCAAAAATTTAAAACTATAGTTTGATTAGATGTTGTTGTATAAAATGTTAGTCTGGTAAAAAGGTTCCCATGGTCCTTGTATAGCAAGAGCACCAGCTGGAGCAAACGCCTTTTTAAACCTTATATCTAAATGAGAGTTTTCGTGATCAGCCACGGATTTCCAAATTCCGTGCATTAAATAATCTCTCATTCCATTTGCTTCATAGGCATTTTGTAGAATTTCCGTTGACAAGGGCTTTTGATAATAGTTATTGGTTAGTGAACCGGGATTTCCATCGTGAGGATTTGTAGCTGGTTGATAAGTTGTCTGAGCGACTTCAAGAAGCTTCGTGGCTTTGTTGTTTACTATGTCTGTGTTTGCAGAGTGTATAGATACATGATTTATCACTGTAATGGTAAGTCCGTTCGATGTGCCATCAGAAGGAATAGGCTTATAATCAATGTTTGTTATGTCTTTCTGATTTCTCAAAAACTCAACAATTTCTTTTTCTTCTTTATAGATTTTTTCAGGATCTCCAGCGGCTATGGTTTTATATATGCCTTGATAATAATCTGTCATTATATTTGTTTTAGAAGGTGGATTTGTAAAAGGGCTATACATGTATAAATGAGGTACAATAGAATTTTTAAACTTTTCTTTAGCCCCAGAATTTACGAGATTGTCGTAATTGTTAAATCTTATAAGCAAAGAGTAAAAATAAAATGGTGTTAGCCTATGATTTGCCGCATCCACATAAGCAGAGCGTAAGACTCCTTTTAAAGAAGGATCTATATTTTTTACCATAGTAGATTCCCCCACCATTTGTTTAAGAGATAAACTTAAAAACCCGTTTTTGGTTTTTAGGAATTTTATATAATTGTTAACTTCTTCTATAAGATTTGGAATTTGCGGACCACCCACTTTAAACTCATAATATAAAGTTACGGGGCCTTTTGGTTTTGATTGTCTCTTTTCAGCTTCGTCGCTTGTGCTAAATCCATAAGCACCTAAAAAACTTGTGGTTACCGCCAATCCTGTAGTAGCGATAAATTCTCTTCTGTTCATGTTAGTACCTCCTTACATAAAAATAATTTTATATAAAAATCTAGTTCAACCCTGTCAATAACTTTGTAATAAAGCTTTGGAGGCTGATTAGGATCTGTTAAAACGATGTATTTTCCACTATACTTCCTTTGCTAATTCTTTTAAAATAGGGCTGGCTGCGCCTATTATTCCGCTATTGGTTGCATGTTTGACTATCTTTATAACCGATAAGAGCTCTTCCTTAGTGACTCCCATGCCAAGGGCTGCCCGTGTTTGGGTTTTAATACATTCTTCATCTTTCATCGCCAATGCCGCTGCTAGAAATATTAACGTTCTTGTTTTTGGATCAAAAGGAGAGTTATCGTCTCCTACGCTGTTTTTAGAGCTCATAGCTACGTCCATTATAAGCTCTGGGGCTACATCTCTTGCATACAAGATTGCATCTGGTATGTTTTCACGCCCACCTAATTTCTGAGCCATCATACTCAAAACTTCTTCCACATTTGGCATATAAATACCTCCTTACATAAAAAAAATTTTATGTAATTAAAGTTAATACTAATTAAATAAAAAGTTATGATTTAAACTATTTTTTATATCTTTCTTCTGGGCTTTTAGTTATAGTTATATTTACTATTTTTTTGAAAATACAGAGTAAAGCATATAAATAGTGGCAAGCAAAGATATTAAAAGAGTTATTATCAAAAATATATTGTTAAACCATTTGTTAGTATGGGTTCCTAGAATCTTCTTATTGTTTCCTAAAACTAAAAGTAAACTACTTAAAATAGGCAAAAGAACACCGTCAAATATTTGGCTATAATAAAGAGCGTCCACGGCGGAAATAGAAGACAAAATTATCAAATCTCCCACAAGCAAAGAACTCAAGAACACAATATAAAATCCTTTTGCGTCGCTGATTTTGTAATCCATACCTTCTCGCCAGCCAAATGTATCTGCTATTGCATAAGCAGAAGACCCAGCTAAAACTGGGATAGCCAAAAGCCCCGCCACTATCACTCCCATACTAAATAACGCAAAAGCATGTTCACCTGCCACTGGTTTTAACGCAATGGCTGCATCCGTTATAGTTTGAATTTTACGCCCAGAAAGCATAATCGCAGAGGAAACTATTATTGCGTAAGAAATTACATTTGAATAAATCATGCCAATTGATGTATCCGCAGACATAATTTTCGCCTGTGCAACCGTTGCATGTTCTTCTCTTTCTTCAGAAGCTTGCCAGAAAATCATATAAGGAGAAATGGTAGTTCCCAAAAGCCCAAGAGCCGCAAGAACGTATGCAAGATTGTATTGTATTTGTGGAATAAATGTATCTATGAGCATTTTCTTTATATCGGGTTTTGCCAAAATGGCGGAGATTACATAAACAGCAAGCAAAATAGTGAGTCCAATCAAAACTTTTTTAATCGTCTGGTATGCTTTAAATATCACAAGATAAGCTATTAAAAGTGTAATAGGAATTAAAAAATAAACAGCTTTTATTCCAGTGATTATTTGGAAAATTGTGGCTATCGCTTCCAAATCTGCACCTATTGTAAAAATGTTTGCAGCCAAAAGACTTAAAACAATAAAGTATGTGAGCTTTTTTGAATAATAATTGGTCATTATCTCTGGTAAGCTCCTTCCTGTAACAATAGCAAGCCTTGCCGCTGTATCTTGAACTGCTATCATCATTGGTGTTGAAAGGACAATCAACCAGAGCTGAGAAAATCCTGTAGTCGCCCCAACTATAGTGTACGTGAGAATACCGGCGGGATCATCGTCCGCTCCACCGGTTATTATGCCGGGACCTATTTTGCTTATATTTTTTCTTAATTCTTCTTTTTCCATATCCTTATGTAATCTTTACACCTATTTCTTTTCTAACCCAAGCAAAATGCCCTGGTGCAAACATGAATTTTTTTCCCCAATACATCCTTAGTATAGCCATTTTTACAGCATCGTTGAATAAAAACCAAACAGTTGCATAACCCCATATGAATATAGCCCATTTCCATCCAATAGGTGCAAACAATCCCCACCCTCCATACACAGCTATAATAGTTCCAATAAAATTTGTACCCATAGTCGCAATAAAAAGAGGAGGCGATGGTAAAGGTTTTTTGAAAAACCAGTCTTTAGCTCGCGTAATGAAAATAGTATAGTGCCCCGCTATAATAAGTTTCAAAAATATGATAGTTTGAATCGTGTGTATTTGGAGCTTCCAATACCTAACAAGTAAAAAATACAACAGAAAAGAAGAAACAACTCCCGCTATCCCAAGCCAAAAGGCCATAATTATTACTTCGTACATATCCCATCTTACAGGTTTTTTAGATATCCTTGCATTATCGTATGCTATGGATAAAATAGGTATATCGTTTAACAGTGCTAAAAGTATAATCATTAAAGAGGAGACTGGATAAAATTGAAATATAACTATAGATAAAACCATAAAGAATACGACCCTTACAGTTTCGGCTATTCTATAAATAGTGTAAGCTTCCATTCTTCCAAATATTTGACGGGCTATTTCAATGGCTCTTACTATTACCATAAGCCCAGGGGATAAAAGCACAAGGGAAGCAGCGGCTCTGGCCGCATCTGTGGAGTTTGAAACAGCTATACCGCAATCTGCTTTCCTAAGAGCCGGCGCATCATTAACGCCGTCCCCGGTCATCCCTACTATATGATTTGCTTTTTGAAGCTCATCCACTATGAAATACTTATCTTCTGGGAAAACCTCAGCAAATCCATTCGCTTCTTCTATTATTTTGATAATTTCTGATTCATGCTTTTTTATGGTTCCAGTGGATAGCTGTATACCTTCAAGCTCTTTTTCCACAAGTTTTGCAATCTTATCAGCTTTTTCTTCAGCTTCTTTTTCGGATAAGCCTTCATCAACTTCAAGAAACGCTTTTGTTATAACTTTGGCTAAAATAGTATATTCTTCGTAAGTTTCTCCTTTTAACTCCTTTGCACTATAGATCTTGTCCCCTATATTAAGAAGTTTTGCTATGTACTTGGCGATAGCTTCGTTATCTCCTGTTATCATTTTTACATCCACGCCGTATTTCTTAGCTTCTTCAATGGCAGATTTTGAATCTTCTCTTGGTGGGTCAAACAGAGGGATTAATCCTACAAAATTAAACCTATGTTCATCGGTATCTTTGTAAGCAACTCCAAGGGTTCTAAAGCCGTTTTGAGCAAACTCTTCTACTTTTTGATAGGCAAAATTTTTATCAAACTTAGAATCATCGCATATCTCAATGATCACTTGAGGTGCACCTTTTGTTGATATTATTTTTTTATCACCACAGCTAACAACCGCTTCCGTTCTTTTTCTTACAGGATCAAAGGGAATAAATTTTTCTTGTTTACAAGATTTTAACTTATCATAAAAATTATGTTCTCTTAACCAACTAAACAAAGGGGCTTCTATGGGGTCTTTGTTTTCTTCTTTTGAGGCAAGACAAGCATAAAACATAAGGTCTTGTGGATTGTATCCATCTACTGTAAAAGGATTTGAGATAGTCATTTGATTTTTGGTAAGGGTTCCTGTTTTATCCGAACAGAGAACATCAACTCCTGCAAGTTCTTCAATAGATGCAAGCCTACTGACAATTACTTGCTGTTTTGCAAGGTCTAAAGCACCTATTGCCATGGTGACCGTCAAAACAGCGGGTAGCGCAACAGGTATCGCTGCAACTGTTAAAACAAGCGAAAATCTGATAATACTTTCCCAGCTGGCACCTCTGCTTAATTCAAACAACACCATTAAAGCTACAAGTATCAGCGTAAGCACTATCAGAAAATCCCCCACTTTTATGACCATCTGCTGGAAATGAGACCGCTCTTCCTTTTCCGCTTTCGCAACAAGTTTTACGGTTTTACCAAAGTATGTGTTTAAACCTATGGCAACGACAACAGCTATCATCTCCCCTTGTTTTACTACAGAGTTTGCATAGGCTATATCCCCTGCCTTTCTTGTAACTGGTAAAGATTCTCCAGTAAGAGCTGACTGATCAATAGAGATAAAATCACCCTCTGCAAGTTTGACATCAGCAGGGATTATATCACCTATTTTTAGCTTTATAACATCTCCTATCACTATTTCTCTAGCATCGATCTCTTTCCATGCCCCATCTCTTAAAACGAGCGCTTTTTTTGCAAGCTTTTCTTTTAAAACTTTTAAGGCAGAAATGGCCTTGTGTTCTTGCCAAAAATCAACTCCAGCATTGACAAACAAAAGAGCTGTGATAATTGTAAAATCTTCCAATTTTCTTACAGCAGCAGAAAGAATGGCCGCAACTTCGATCATCCATGGTATAGGTCCCCAAAAACGCCTGAATATCCTATGCCATAGAGATTCTTCTTTTTCAGGAATCTCGTTTAATCCGTATTTTTTCAGCCTCTTTTTTGCCTCCTCTTCTGTTAATCCTTTTCGGACATCTGTTTTCAACTCTTTTATAATATCATCAACCTGTTTGTCTTTAAACTCATCCATAATATCCATTTATTAACCCTCTTTTTATTCTATTATCTACATAACTCATTATAACATTGTTTTATGTTAAAAGCCCATAAACGAAAAGATTTGTATAAGTTCACATACACTATGGACACCTACCTTTGTTAAAATTTTCTATAAACTAATAAATAAAGGAGGTAAGTTTTTATGGTTAAAATTTTAGGAAGAACTTACACAACATTAGAAAGGAGGTGACAAGTCTGCCACGCCCCACAAGTCTGCCACGGTTCACAAGTCTGCCACGGCCTATAGCGATAAAGTTTATGAGGTTGGAGTAACAGTATGAAAATTTGGTATAATTTTTTTAAGTGTAAGTGTTAGCGTGTGGCATACTTATCACGATGTATGGCAACTCATACAAAGCTTGTAAAATAACTATGCTTTTGCTCTAAAAAACTTTGATTTTAATAGATTTTCTTCATACTCTTTTTCGTTGACTGAGTCATACGTGATGCCAGAACCAGCATAGTAAGAGAAACTTTTCCCATAGCCTATCAACGTTCTTATCAATACACTCGAAACCATATTTTTACCTTTTATAAGAGAAGCCACACCGCAATAATACGCTCTATCAAAAGGCTCAATATTTTTTATGAGATAAGTAGCCATTTGTTTTGGAGCACCGCTTATGGATGCTACAGGTAATATTTGACTAATTATCTTCAAAGGGTCTTTTTTAGTTTTGCCATGAACCTCAGAGTACATATGATAAAGGCTTTTGTGTTTTGATATAGCGAAAAGCCTTTTACAACAAACATCTTTGGATATTTTGTTAAAGTCGTTTCTCATAACATCTGTTATCATTAGGTTTTCTGCTCTGTCTTTTTGGCTTTTAATAAGCTTTGTCTTGTATTTTGATGTGCCTTTGATGGGCTTTGATGTTATCTTATATTTGTTTTTCTTTATAAAAAGCTCCATAGAGCCACTTATTATATAAAAATCTTTGTCTTTAAAGAAAAACCCAAAATCCACCGGCTGATAATTGTAAAAGTGCCAAAATAGATTCTCTTCTTTTGAATTTAGCTCAAAATCAAATCTCATGGCTAGATTTATTTGATATATATCACCATTTTCTATATGTTTTTTGGCTTTTAAAAGCATATCTATATAGTCTTCTTTTGTTGTTTTTCTTAAAAGCCTAAAACGAGATTTCTTATAGGATGGTCTTATTTTTACAAAAGAAGATATCTCTATATCTATTATCTTTTCTTTAGAAAAAGGGATTATTATAAAGTGTGGATGCTTTTTTATTGTTATGTCTTCTAACCTATCAAGGTATGATACATCTTTTATGTTTGCTTTATATATAGTTTTATTTTTCTTGTTTAGGAAGCCTGAGGCTATTAGGAGTTTTCTTTTTGTATGCATGCATTCAACCAATATTCTAAATCTTTTTCAATCTTGAATATTTTATTGTCAATAGCGTTTATGGCTTTTGCACCTATTACAGAGTTTAGTATAAAAGCACTCTCAAAATCTTTTAAGTCTTCTAACTTTAGGCTTATAAAATCAATATCTATATAATCTTTCAAAGTTTCCAAAGTTATACCAAACAAAAGTCCTGATTCTAAAGACGGAGTATAAAATTTTCCATGTTTTACAAATAGTAAATTTGAAGAAGACGTTTCTTGTATAAAATCCATCTCATTCAAAAATATAGCGTCAAAACATCCTCTTTCAACGGCGTACCTTTTTGAAAGCGTGTTTAAAAGGTAGTTTGTGGTTTTATGGTATATGGTTATATCTTTACTATGTCTTTTGTAGGGAGATATTGTAAGGTTTAATTGTTTTGGAGGTGTTGTTTTAGGTCTTTCTTTTATATAAACTCTGTAGTTTTTTGGCTTTTCATAGTAAAGATTTGTTTCTTCGTAAGCTATTAAAAGCTTTAAAACAGAATTTTTTTGATAATCTTTTAAAATATCAAGTATTTTATCAATGTCAAGCTCTAGGTCAAACAATGTTTTTGAAGAGTTGTTTAGTCTTTTTAGATGTTTTTCAAAAGAAGGGGTGAAACCATTGTATATAAACGTTTCAAAAAGACCTTGAGAGAATTGAAGGTTGTTGTCCATATTTTTCC